>NZ_JBLUOI010000062.1:0-29720 GCF_048059995.1 Metabacillus sp. YM-086
CTGGGTTAGAGATTCAACATGAAGGAAATGGATTTGTAACTTCACAAAGTATAGGTGAAGGTAAAGAGATTAAAGAAGGAAATAAACTTTCTATAAAATTAAAATAAAGAGGGAGTATTCATTTATGGCAGTTATTGTCCTTTAACCTAAGTGATATTTTACAATAAAAGCACGCATGAGTAACAGTATTTGCGGTTTTTACGTAAAGCCAAAATTGGAGAAGTGCAGTAGTAGACTTGTTAGTTAGAAAAATGATACGAAAAATTAAAACAATATATTCCTCTGATGTAAATAAATGTTAATATTAACTTCATAACTTGGATATTTATACCAATGATATGGAGGGATTTTAATGACAGAAAATACTGCTGCAAAAAAACTAGAGAGCTTGGGTATAAATTTGCCTGATGCAAGTGACCCTCAAGCTAAGTATTCTAACTTTGTTATAGTAAATGGATTAATGTTTGTATCTGGAAAAGGTCCTACAGGTAATCCGAAAGGAAAGTTAGGTAAGGATTTCTCAACTGTAGAAGGGTATGAATATGCACGTGAAACTGGAATTGAGATCCTTGCTGTATTAAAACAGGCTTTAGGTTCTTTAGATAAAGTTAAAAGAGTAGTGAAAATTCAGGGATTTGTAAATGCAATGCCAGAGTTCGAAGAGCATCATAAAGTTTTAAATGGTTGCTCTGAATTAATGTTACAAGTATTCGGAGATAAAGGTAATCATGCCCGTTCAGTATTAGGTGCAATTTCTGTTAGAGACAATCTTCCGATTATAATTGATTCTATTTTTGAAATAGAGGAAGAGAGATAGGTGACACTATCACATTTACTATGAAATAGGTGAAGATAAAAGACTGTCCCTTATTCAACAAAAAGTGATTTTTTGGAACAATTATGAATCCCGTTTACATCAATGGTGTCAAGTAAATTAAAGGAGAATTAAGTTGAAAAATAAACAACTGTTTTCTGTTATATTGCTTTTGACTCTTTTGGTAGGATGCAGCAACACTGAGAAATCAGATACCATAATGAAATCAGATGACTTTGAAATCGAAGGACGAATTGTTCAGTTGGAAAAAGAAAGTATGACTGTAATTAATGATGTATCTAAAGAAATGATTAAAAAATATAGTGCAAGTGAACTTCTTAGCAAAAGAAACGGAAAAGCTGTTAGATTTTATTTTAAAGATACTTCTAAGAAATTTGAAGTTGGTCAATTAGTAAGGGTGTGGAGGGACAAAGATAGTCCTATCTTAGATTCTGATCCTCTCCAAATGTCTGCCTCTAAAGTGGAGGTAATGGAAGAATAGATTGTAAAAATGAAGGGCCTTCTTGAACTAACGATGAACTCCATAGCTGTCTTCAGTAAAAGGCAAATCATGAATATAGAAGCTAACTTAGTATGAATTAATAAAACACACACATTTCCCAAAATGTGTGTGTTTAGTTTATTAGAAGTATTCTTTATAAGTGTAGAAAAGGATAATTGCTGCTATAACCGTGTACAAGATTGAAGTGTAAAAGGCGGTAGAAGGGTGAAATTTCTTTTCTTCTTTACTACTAGTTTCCATTTTAAAACCTGTAGTAGCTTGGGCGAGCATATCTAGGTTATTCCTTGAAAAACCACCTGACGAACTAAAAAAATAAACAAAAACCGCACCAAGTAAACCTACAAAAAAGGAATAATCAACAAAAGACACATTAAATAAAATGCTAATACCAAAGTTTAAACCTAATAACGCTATCGATGTTAGAATAAAGGTAAAAAATTTTCTAATGATATTACACACCTCCATATTTCAGTTACGGTTGAAGTAACAAAGGTTTCATTTATCTATTCAGCAAACAAAGCGCCTTTCTTGAACAAGGAAGGTGCTTCTTTTACTTTAAGGACAAACTGGTGAAGAACAATTAAAATGAAATTTAGAATGCGAAGAGTTACACTTTAACGAATGGAACAGATTAATTTAATTTTGTATATTAAAGTAGGGTGGGATTGGGCTTGGAAGATAAACTAACAACATTATTGAAAAACATTCCAAAAGTTGAAAAAGGTCAAAAGGTTGTACTCGGTATAGATGGATTAAGTCGCTCAGGTAAAACTACAATAGTAAGAAGCATCGAACAGCATATTCAAGAAAAAGATATTTTGTCTTGTGTTTTACATATAGACGATTACATTGTAGAGAGAGAAAAACGTTATAGCACTGGTAATGAAGAGTGGTATGAGTATTACAATTTGCAATGGGATGTAGAATGGCTAAAAGAGAATTTATTCAAAAGACTTAAAGAATCTAATGAATTAAAATTATTAACATATGACTCTATTTCAGATTCACAAAAATTATATTCGATCAAGATACCAGATACATGTCTAATTATAATTGAAGGAGTATTTTTACAAAGAAAAGAGTGGAGAAATTACTTCGATTTTATGATTTATCTGAATTGTGTACGAGAAGAGAGATTCAAACGTGAAAGTGTTGATACACAAAAAAACATTGAGAAGTTTGAAAAAAGATACTGGAAAGCAGAAGATTATTATATGAAAACAGTTTCGCCAATAGAACAAGCCGATTTAGTTATACAGAATTAAAATAGAGAATGAATAGGCTTACACTAAAACTAAAGGTTAAGTGGTTTTATTGTTCAACTAGAGAAGTAATGATAGATAGAAATTTTGATACGCAATACATCTATACTATTCAACAGTAATTGATATTCAATAAACAAAGCGCCTATCTTAGGAAAGGTGCTTATTTTATATTACAAACTAAGTTGATATGTTAAAATTAGGAAAATGAATTTTGAGAAAAGCATAGCTCTATATTCAAAGGGGATACAATGAAAATACTTATTTTAGGTGGAAAAGGATTTTTCGGTTCAAGTATAATGGCTCAAGCACTTTTAAAAAATATAACTGTGTACGGAACCTCGCGTACAATATCTAATAGTATCAATATCATCAAAACAGATGTTTCCAATAAAACCTCATTGTTGTCCTTACTAGATAAATCCGTTCCTGATGTGATTATATGGGCTCTTATGAGTGATAAAAATGAAATTGAATTAGTTAATAATGGACTTTTAAATTTATTATCGTTAATAAAAAAAGAAACCAAGCTGATCTTTATGTCCACAGATGCAATTTTTACTTCACACCTTTTATAAGCAACGCCTAAAACAGCTCGGAATAAAAGCCTCTATCAGTGCTTGCAAAATTGATAGTAAAGAAAATCCATATATTTCGCTGGATACCTCTCTAAATACCCAAAAGGCTAATTTAATATTAAAAACAAGTTTTCGGGAAATTTAGTTTTTGGAGGACCCTAGGAGTAATTTTTTGTTCGAAAAGATATGACTTGCGAAATCAAGGGGATGTACTTATTTTTGCATTTCTAATACTAGATGCGATTAATTAATGAATAAAATTGGATTCTTCAAGGCCGCTTTTTTTCTAATACAAAAATGAAGAGGAATCAAAGATATTTTAATAGAGGTGGATTGATATGAATATAGAAGCAATTGAGGAATTATCGGGTAATAAAATAATAGATTTCTTTAAGTTGCATTGGGGAAGTCCAGAAATGGTTGTATCCAGTGGGATTTACGATTGTAGCTCTTTAGATGGATTTGCTGTCATAGATAAAGAAGATAAAATTATTGGGTTAATTACTTACATAATAAGAAATAACGAGTGCGAAATTATTTCATTAGATAGTATTGAAGAGGGGCGAGGTATAGGTTCATTATTACTTCAAGAAGTGGAAAACCTTGCTAATAAGAAAAATTGTAATCTTGTTAAACTTATAACAACAAATGATAATTTATTAGCACTAAAGTTTTATCAAAAACGAGGTTTTATCTTGTCACAGATTTTTATTGATGCTGTTAAGAAAGCAAGAAAGTTAAAACCAGAGATACCCTTAATTGGTAATGATGGTATACCAATCAGAGATGAAATTGAGCTGATAAAGGTATTAAAATAATGAGGGTTTAGTTCTATAATCACCTTCAGCAATAGAAGCTCTTTTCTGGAAAAAGGAAAGATACTACTTTCAGTTAGTCCAGATTGGAAAGATCAATCAGAATGAAATTGAGACTGTGAAGAGTTACACTTTAAAGGGAAATTGAAGTTTATTGAGTTTGGCATAGGAAACACTTGGTTGATAAGATTTATACTTCATTTAAACTCTATAAGCTATTATATAACTCAGAATTTTTGGTTTTATAGCTGGTCTCGTTGAAGAGAAAGGCTTGAGTCCAAGCGAGAATGAATATATACACGGATTTGGGATATTATAGGTGAATGGAGGAGATACGATGAAGTCTTTATTCTTACTACCTTCTATGATTATTTGTCAATAACAAACTATCTCTTTACACGATACTCTCTTAATTGGCAAAAGTAAACATCTTTCGTCAGTGGAGTTATATTGACTTTGTAAGCTGTCATATATCCCACAGTCCCAACTCAAAACATAGTGAATAAATTTCCTAAGTAATTCTATCCCTGCCTTCTAAATAGTTATTGGTACGCTTTAATAAATTCCACTAATCAAGTAGTCAATTAATAAGTAAATATGATTTATGAATTTTTCCGATTTTACATGCTGTCATTTATGAGCATAGGAACAGTGTAATGGAACAATTCCTTAAGGAGTGTATTTGCATATGGCTTCAAAGAGGCACAAAATATTAAATTTATTTTTAATACTTCTACCCTGGTTTTCTGTTGTATTTATAGGTAAGAGTAGTGTCAAACGTTATTCTTTAGCGGCCGTTTTTATAGCTATTTTTGAAATTATAAATCATTTGTATGGACGTAAGAGGAAGTGGTGGGAATTTTATGACAAGCCAAAATCATTTATAAGGGATGAACTTCCTTTTGATATAGGTCCCTATTTTCCTATGTCTTTGTGGTTCCTTAAATTTTCATATGGTAACTTCAAAAAATTTGTATTGATTAATGCGATAGCGAATGGATTATTTGCTTTTCTCTTTATTCCTTTCTTAAAGAAAATTAAAATTGTTCGTCTAAAAAGGTTAAACTATTTCCAATTCTTTATATATATACATTACAAAGCATATTTATTGTATGGAATACAGCAGTTGATTGAAAGAAGTAAAAGTAATATTGGTACGACCTGAACTAACATAACATGGTAGTTGCTTATTTCAGTTAAGGATCAGATTTTTACAATGACTCTTAGACCTAAATAGCGACATAAGAAATATTTTATAATTAATAACTAGCACCTTATCCAGTCGGTACAAAATTGGTGTTTGGTTGTTGTTGTCCTTCTATAAAAGTTTTTTGATGTTTCTCAATTTCTTCAGTTAGTAAAAGCTCAACATTTTGATATGGTCTGCTTTTTTCATCAACGGATGCTATCCAATTAAAGAATTCAACTTTTCTTATGTGATGTGCATATGGGTTAAAGAATGTAACAGGATTACCGTAGGGTTCGATTGTTGGCAATAATAATGTAACAAACATAATAAATTCCCCCATTTGTTTTTTTATAATATATGTATTTTTATCTATATTAGTTTCAAGAAATTCAAATCCCATTAAATCTTTTATACGTTTATTAGATTCGAGGACTGGAGAAAAGTTGTTTGGAAGAGGTAATTTTTAATGGGGATTTATTCCTTTCTTAATTTTATAAATTCTTTATCTAAACCCCTTGGTTTTGAGCATTCGCAAAAGTGTGTATAAACCAAATTACTAAGTGTTTTACACTAGAATTGATGGAATAGCCTCCAAAACAGTAATAAACCTATGTAACAACTATTCACCACTTGAAAAAAGTTATGTCACATTTAGGCGGAATCGCTTACATTGAATAAGCTACTAATTATAATAGAAAAGAGCAAGTTGCAGATTTCATAACTAAAAAATCAAGTGAAGATGGTATTGAGTTCGCATTAAAAAAATATGGGATAATTAAACAAAAAGTCAATAATAACAAGTAATTATTCCACAATTAGAGGATGGATACATGTGTTTACTATTGAATCTTTAACATAAAGAAATAAAGTACATTACTTTACAGATCCAATATCGAACACATTCTTTAAGAACTTTTATCGAATCTATAAGAATGTGGAAGCAAACACGTTCAATTTTAATTTACATAAATTATTAAACAGAGGATATTCAAATAGTGGTTGTTAACTAAGACTTAATGAGATAAACCGAGGGTCTCCCCCTTTGTGTAATACCTTGTTGTTAGATTGAATAGAAAATGGAATACACTAGTATCTAGTGTTTTCTATTGTTGATTTCTTCAACTATTAAGTTCAAAAGATTTTCTAAGCTTTTTGATTCTTTACTAAAAAGATAAAAATTTAAACTTGTTTGAATTGCATTCAATTCATAGTCAGAGAATCCTTTTATTATGTCTTTTATATCCATGTTCACACCCCCTCTCATGGGGGAGACTATAAAATATTACTATATAAGGATGAATTTGGTAATTGATAATTAATTAAAATATCAAACTGCATTTTACATTAGTTTTAGTGCTAAAAAATTTTGAATTAATGATCTTCTGCAATAAATGCGCCTTTCTGGAACAAGGAAGATGCTTATTTCTGTTAATGGCCATTTTCTTGAAGAAAAAGGAGTTAATAAGAACCAAGCAGAATGTAATATGAACTTGTTTTGTGAATATTCCTAGGAAAATTAACTTTAAAACTTAAATTATGAAGGATGGATACTAAGTGCAAAACTTCAATTATGAAATTGTTGAGATACCTGAGTATCGAGGAATCGGATTAAAGTGGGGTGGCTCGTACACGGAAATTAATACTTTGAAAAAACTTATTATAAGTATGAGTAGTAGAGTAGGAGAGTTAGATCATGTTGTCAATCCAGAGACTCAATTAGGTCTATCCTATCATCTTAGGCCTGATGGATTTGTTCATTATTCTGTTTATGAAGTTACTCAAGAACAACAACTTCCCGATGGTATGGTAGAAATAAATGTACCCAAGATGACTTACTTATTGACGCATCACAAAAAGGGACAAGACATCGGTCAAACTTATAACAAAATCCTTCAATGGCTTAAGGAAAGTAATTATACCCCTTATGTAGAGCCGGGTGTGAAATATTACGATGATTTACCGATAAAACACGAAAGGTACCCGAATGATCGTGTTTTTAATAATCCTCATTTTGATATCTTAATTCCTATTTTTAAGAACAAATAAATTCGATTTTCCTTTTTACGAAATTAATGATCTTCAGCAATAAAAGCGCCTTTCTGGAACATAGAAAGATGCTAATTCAGTTTAGGGCGAGATTCTGGAGTTTTAAATATTTGTTAATAAGTTTAATGTTTAATGGATACTTAGATACTATTCTTATTAGGATGGATGATAATATGAAAATTAGATTAAGTAAAGAAATAGAATTTGATAAAATGGTAGATATATGGTATGAAGGTTCATTAATAGCTCATGATTTTATTGATAAAGATTATTGGAATTCTCAGCGACATAAGATGAAAGAAATATACTTTCCGATGTCTGAAAATTATGTTATATGCAATGCAAAAGAAATCGTGGGTTTCATCTCAATGGTAGATAACTATTTGGCAGCATTGTTTATTGATATTGAAAATCAAGGTAATGGATATGGAAAAGAATTATTGAACTTTATAAAAAAACAAAGGAAGAATATACAATTGAAAGTTTACAAGAAAAATGATGTTGCAGTTAATTTTTATTTGAGAAATGGTTTTGTGAATAAAGAGGAACGACTGGATGAACAGACTTCCGAAGTTGAGTTTTTAATGGAATGGAGAGAGGTTTAAATTATGATTTTGAAGTCCTAATTTTTCATTTGAAATGATAATATCATTAATATCTAGCCTTTATAAAGGAGCATATTTGTTTTTAATCTTCTGCAATAAAAGCGCTTATCATGAACAAGGATAAGTGTTTTTCTTATGTGTAAGGATACTTATCCACTCTTTTATTAATGTATAAATTGTATTTCTTTACAGATTATAGTTAGAGGAGGTGGAAAATGAAACCAATTATTCATTCGCTTTTTCTATTACCAATGACTCTTTTAATTTCATTACAAATTGCATGTGCGGAAGATTTTCATCGTAAAGGTTATAGCGAGGACTTATATAATGCTACTCATGATGTTACACAAGAACAATATCTTAAAAACTTTATGATTGAGCTTTTTATGCCCCATATTGTAAAAGAGACTCAAAAATATTATAAAGATCCTTCTGCAACTGGTTTAACGTACGACTGGGATAATAAATATAATGTCGTTGAAATCCATTACGAAGTAGAGCAGGAAATTAATAATCAACATTTTCCCTATACCGTTACATTTACAGCTAATGTTTACAACGGGGATATGAACAACCAAAAGTTTTTTGGTACAGATACTTTAACGTTTGGTGTTAACCCAGCTTTAATTGTCAATAAAGAAATAAAAGATCATTTAGCAATCAAATTAATCGACTATAAACACAATAAACCTAATAATGAGTAGATCATTTATTACATGATCTACTCATTTCAACGGGAATTTAATGGAAAGAAATAAGTAAAAAGGATAGTATTCTTTTGCAGCAAAATTTAGTTAGCCAACATTTTCGTATTATTGATGATCAGCAATATAGATGGTTCAGTACATTTGATATACAGAAGGCTTTGATGCGTTAAAATGAATTATAGGGTGAGGAGTGAATTAAAATTGAAAAGAATTATTACCTTCATACTTTTATTACCTATATTTGCATATAGTTTCTTCGCAACTTCTTGGACGGGTTCATATATAATGCTCGAAGAAAATTGGAAAAAACACATCATCTTTACTCCTATGAATGCTACAGATCCAAAACAAATTTATGAAATTGATAAATTTTTCTATGCTCTTAAATACCAACCGATAATAACCATTGCCTGTATTATATCTTTCTTAATATTATTGAGTATTATTGTTACTTGGATTATTAAAAAGTTTAATAATAACGAAAAAAGTATCGTAAATTAAATAAGAACAGGATAATGGGAAAGTTGTTCAATTAGAATTGTAAATTAATTGAACCGTTGTTCAGCAAACAAAGCACAATTATATGATATTACGGGAGTTTCAACTGTTACATATAACTTTCCTTCGATGTATTGGCTATTTATATCATTTTATTAATTACTTTTATTCTTGGAATATACCTTATTTTAGTAAAGGAAACGCAAGGTGAAGAAGGTCCCACTTCGATTCTTCAAAATATGCAAATGATATACTACATAACAACACTAGAGCTAATAGTGAATTTTGTGTTCTTAAGTAATCAAGCGCTAATGTGTATTAACCTTTGCGTTCTTTTATAACAAAGACAGAAGTAATTCATTTATAAAGAGAATCTTATATATTCCATGTGTTAGTATTTATGTAAGACAAGACTATTTATCACAGGGGTTTTTCGATGCAAAAATATTTTATGATTTTTTCGTATTTTCTGTTCTTAATTCCATTTATATTTATTACGACTTTCTTTTTCGACTTTATTATTATTGAAAAGATACAAGGCTTACCGATATTTTCCCCTCTAGTTTTTTGTTCCACCGGTCTGTTTTTAGCTGTTAAAGCGTACCAAATCCAGAAGAACACTTTAGCAATTGGAGCTATAATAGTAAACTTACTTTTATTTTTATTTCCTATTGTCTATATAATCGGAGGTACTGTTATATTTGGTGTTTGAAATTTTGAAAATATGATAAAAAGTGGAAAGGTGATTTAGCGTTGAAGTTTAGAAATTATGACTCTATTTCATCAAAAGAAGATGCTGTTAATTTGAAGGTTTCATATGGTTCTATTTCGTACTCTTTATTTATTGGGGTGATAAAAGAGGATGATATTTGGAAAGTGAATATGCCATAAAAAGTTATTAAACTATAGGGTGCCTTTCTATAACAGGGATGTGTATTCATATGGTATAAAGGATGATAATAAGTGCAGATTATTTTTATTAGACATGGACAAGGTGAACACACTTTAAATATTCCACAAAGCTTACATATATATGATCCTGCATTAACTAATATGGGCATGATGCAGGCTATAGGTTTAGCAGAAGAAATGCCACTTAATGAAGATGATATATTGATAGTAAGTCCCTTACGAAGAACTCTACAGACTGCGGAAATATGGAGTCATAAAATATTATGTAGAAAGATTACAACACCAATAGTTTCACCTAGAATATTCCCTCAAATACCAAAGGCAAAAAACATTACCATGTGATAAATTATTAGAAAAAAGAAAGATACTAAGTGAATTTCCTGATTTTTATCTACATGAAGGATTACCAAACAAGATATGGACAGATGGGATAAACGTATTGCCAGAAAAGGAGTTTAGGGAGATCGCTAAGAATTTCATCGATTGGTGTAAAGAACAGAATGGAAAAAGAATTTTTGTTGTCTCACATGATGGTACAATAACATCTTTTAGAGAATTTATAACAGGTAAAAAGCTATCACGAGCTGACTTTCCTAATGAAACAAGTTCTATTTGTTTAGAAATATAAATAGATAATCATCAATAAACGAAGCACTTTCTTTAGTAAAGATTGGCGCTATTTTTATGGAATTGACTTTATTCTTCATAATTCCATACTATGGTAATATCATGTGATGAACAGCTTATTGATGAGAAATATATAAATAAGGGAGGAGGTGACTATTGGGTATTCTTACATTTGGGAAAAAAGAGAAAGATAGAGAATATATATTAAGAGCTGCAGTGTATTGTGTAATCTTCAATGATGAAAATGATAAAGTAGCTATTCTCGAAACAGATGATGGAAAGTATTTTCTTCCAGGTGGTGGAATAGAAGAAGGTGAGTCTCACGAAGAATGTTTAATAAGAGAAGCTTTAGAAGAGATGGGAGTTGAGATTGAAATAGGTGATTTTATAGGATGTGCTAATCGATATTTTTATTCTACAATCGAACTTAAGCATTATCTCAGTGAAGGTCATTTCTATATATGTAAGATTGGAAAGAAAGTAAGTGAATCAATTGAGGAAGGCCATTTATTAAAATGGATTGAACCTTCTCAAGCTATAACAAATTTATTTCACGAACACCAAAGTTGGGCAGTTAATGAAGCACTAAAGCATTTCTGGCCTACTCTAGATCTATAACCAATCTTACGCAATAAAAGCTCCTTCCTGTAATGAGAAAAGGCGCTATTTCAATTTAAGGCCATATTGAATAAGATCTTAAAATTTTGAAGGTAATAGATTTATCTGAAGAACTTTTATTCTTCAATGAGTGGTGATTGTATGGAATTCATACCAATTGACCTAAATGAACACAGAGATTATGTAATTCAATTTAGAAAAGATTCTTTTATTGTTAGCTTTGGATCTGATGATGATTTTGGAAGTGAAGAAGATTATCTGGACTGGTTAAAACAGCAGTCGGAGAAATACCCAGAGGGTTTCGTATTAGCAGTAGAAAATCAGCAGCCTATTGGACAACTTGAACTAACTTTGAAAGAATTTGATGGAAAGCAAATTGGTTATGTTAACTTATATTATCTAATTTCTGAAAAACGGGGAATGGGATATGGTACTTTGCTTCACAACTATGCACTTAATTTCTTTAAAAATAATGGAGTGAATGAATATCATCTTAGGGTTTCACCAACTAACCACAACGCAATATCATTTTATATCAAAAACGGTATGAAGAAAATAAACACTGAAATGAATGGGAAAGTCTTGAGGTTTTCAGGAAATCTTCCTTGTTAACTATTTCTATATATACTACATATAGAAAAGCGCATTTCTGAGATAGGAATGCGTATAAATTAATGGAAGGGCTATTTTCGTGTTGATATCATTTTAGAAACATTCCTCAAGGCGTCTGAGTTTCCTTGTTTAGGACGCTAGTAAATAGCAGATATAGAATATAACAGGGAGTGTTGGTGTTGGTGATGTTTGAAAAACTAAGGAAAGTTAGTATGAGAACGACCGTAATTATGGGGTGCTGTTTTTACTCTTTGATAATCTTAATTCATATTCTCATAATTATGGGCATTATTCCACTAACATGGGTTAATGGAGGACGGTCTGAATCCCTGGAGAATCAGTTACCATTATCTATACTTAACTCAATTATTGCTATTATTGGAGGTCTTTTTACAATAACTGTTGGTGCAAACATACAATTAAAATTCAATAGATGGATAACCACTATATGTTGGTTCTTCGTCATACTTTGGACTTACGGGTTTATACAACAATTGTTTGGAACACTATTTGAAAAAATGGTTTGTTCATTAGTCCTGTTTCTCGGAGTCATTTCCACCTTACGAATGGCTATTGAAAAAAGATAGTGTGGGAATTAGATTGTCAACAAAGCGCTTTTCTGAAACATGGAAATGCGCTTATTTTCAGTTTAGGACAGATCGGGGAAGATCAAATAGAATGAAATTAGATTGTGAAGACTTACACTTAAACTACGGGGCAGCTTTTGTTCAATAAGAAATCACAAAACGAAGAGCATTTACTATAAAATAAGATGTAACGCATTAATGTCGTATAAATAAGTAATTCAAATAAATTGAGATGATACACATTCAGTACACTACAAAATATGGAGGTTAGTAATGTTATTTATGATATTTGGGGTTATTGCAATAGTAGCAACTTTTATAAATCTTTATATGTATAAAGTAGGAAAGGATTATAAGCTTGCTATGGCGATAGGACTATCATTTACAGCATTAACACTTTGTTCAGAATATCGTCTTGTATCTATGTGGGTAAAAGTGGAAGATTGGTCAGCTGTAGGTGATGTAGTACCTGGTATGGAAAGGGCATTATGGTTTTTGACAATTGTTTCTATCATACTAAATATTGCTCCTATACTTTTAGAAAAAAAGGAAAGAAATAATTAATGATTTTCACATGATTTATATATTGTGCTATTAATGTGTAAGTCCTGGATGGCAAACGGATAGCTTTAGTACTAAGTGAGAAGAAGAATTCAATAAGGGATATATAAAGAAGCTTTAAGGAATGATATTAGTTAAATATTGTATTTCTTAAGGTGATTACCTATGAACACTATCATCGTTAAGTACTACGCTTATAGATATTGGAAAGGCCCTCGGAACAGCTTTTTCTGTAATTGAAGCAAGCATTGGGTTTAAGTTATCATGGGGTCCTATATACTGGGAATTAATTGGTGCTTTTATTGGACTATACTAGGTTTTACTATCCGCCTTTTTACAGAATTAGTACCTAAAAGGAAAATATTTTTTAAAAAAGGACCCTACAAGTAAAGGGTGCGTTCGTTCAACAATGATCCTCAATAGTGGATAACATTTAGATAATAAGATGCAATGCAACTTTTATGGGGGAACCGTAATGGAACCACAAACGCTTTTTGTTTATACAGCAAGCTTTATTTTTTTGCTCGTGGCGTATAACATTCCTAAAAAAATGAAGCCTTATCAAATTTATGTAACTACAATGTTTGCAATAGTATTTGGTCTTCTTGTTGACACAATACTTGCAGTAAAATATAAGTTTTATGTTCTTGATAAGCCTGGAATACAAATACCACCATTAATTGGTCAAGTTATTTTATATGGTACAACAAGCGTAATATTACTAAACCTTTACCCATTTCATAAGTCGAAAAAAAGGAAATTGGTTTTTATCTTATGTTTTACTTTAATAACTATTGTATTTGAGTTTATATCTTATAAAGTTGGTTTTATTAAATATAATGAGTGGAAGATGTGGTATTCTGCTTTGTGTTACCCTTTCCTAATTTATTTCCTTATATTGCATTATTATTTCTTTAAGTGGTTAGTTGAACGTACATAGCGGTATGAAGGCAATTAAGGAATTTTAAGAAAGGGGGAGGTTTAATGAAAAAAGAATATTATCAGGGTAAAGACTTTTGGTCGGATCAGTATTCTTGGGATTATGAACCTGTCACAGATCGTATGATTGAAGAGGCTGAGAGACAAATACAAGTAAAGCTTCCCTTGTCTTATATAAATCTGTTAAAAGAACAAAACGGTGGTTTTGTTCATTATGATCGTTTTGACCATGATGGAGATAGATTGGTTTGGATGGATCATATGGAAGGGGTTGATTTAGAAGTACCTCATCATGGCAATGGGATTCTTGCATCTAAATACTGGATTAAAGAATGTAATTTGCCTGTATCTCCTTCCACTACTGTGATACTATGGGGGGATTATCATCATTTTATTGCATTGGATTACTATAAAGAAGCTGAAATTCCATCTGTTGTTCAATTTTGGGAAACTTGGGAAGCGGAAGAACCATGGGGAAAGACTCATTTAGCTTCTACATTTGATGAGTTTTTATCAAAACTGTATAGGAAGCCTAAATTTGAACCTAAGAAAATTAAAAATAAAACAAAGTATAAACAACAGATTAATCCTAAATATCTTAAGTTTTAATTGAAAAAGACTGCTATTATATTTTAAATTCTTGAACTAATGGAGTATGTTAGTTTAACAAAAAATTTAACTACAGTAATAAAAGCGCAAATGTTTAATAGCATTTGCGTTTTTTCGTTGTTAAAGTTAGGGAGGGAGAAGGATCATTCAGTAAACAAAAAATAAATAGAGAACGTAAAAATAAATAGTACGTATGCATAAAAATTTTTAAGAATTTTTGTATACATTTTTCTTTTTTTATACGTTTATAAAATGGAAAGGAGGAAGAGATGAAATATGAGTTTGAGGATTTGCTAAAAGAAAAAATGAAGATGCTTTATCGATATTTACTTAAAATTGGGGTTAATGAAGCTGATACACATGATGTAATCCAAGATACTATGATCAAAGCCTTATCATATATAGGAGAAATTGATCCAGCTAAGCTTAACTCATGGTTGTTTAGAGTAGCACTAAACAAATACTATGATTTGTGTCGAAAGAATAAACGTACTGTTCACATACCAATTGAACCGAAACATCTAATAGAAGAAAAAAGCCCAGAATCCATTGTTTTAACAGCAGAGCAGAAGCGCGAGTTTGATGAATTATTAAACCATGTGAAACCTGATTATAAACACATACTCTTATTAAAATATGAAATGAATATGTCATATAAAGAGATTGCGTTAACACTAGATATAAAAGAAGACAAAGTGAAAACTTGGTTATACAGGGCAAGAAAACAATTTGAAAAAGTATACGGGGGTTCTGAAGATGCAAAAAAATGAAGATATAGAATTGGAAATGCAATCAGTTAATAACATGTTAAAAAAGGCAAAGAAGAGAGCTATTATTAAGCAGGTCATTATTTCCATCATTGTAACAATTATTCTAGTTCCTATCATCCTCATTGGTATTTTACAATTAACATATCGAGGTGCTGATAATATGGGACGAGATATAGCAATGATTGATCAAATAACCCGTCCTAATCATCAATTGTCTGGAGATGTTAATAGAAGTGGATTATTTGGTGGAGAAGTAGAATATAAGGCTATTAAAGTAATTGAGGGAATCCCAATATTATGGGGAGAAGAGGTGTATGAATATAGTTTTCTAAATAGTTATAGTCGAATTAGTAGTCGTAACCAATTCGAATTTAGTGAAGGTGAAGAAGCACCAAGTAAAAGACATATCTATCATACTGACACAATGCAAAGGGAAATGCAGTTCTATCACCCAAAAGTCACTTATACTCATTACTTAAATGATATACCTCTATTAGAAAAACACCCAAATAAATATGCTGAGATGGCAATTTCCTTCGATAAAAACTACACTGTTGCAGAAATTAAAAAGATGCTGCCAGAACAGGTTTCACCGGTTTGGTATTGGGTTGATACTAATGATAATCTAAAGTATCTAAATGAATCAGATATGCCTGAGGCTGCTCATTATGTATATGGTTTTGATGCACAAAAGGGGGATATTGAGTATGGTGATGGAACAGAGAAAGATTTTATACTTGCCTTAAAAAGTGGATTGGAACTGACTAAAAAGTATAAAAACGAGTATAAAAGAATTTATGATTTCTTACGTCAAGGAAAAAGGGAGCCTTCACCGAAGGATGTTAAAGTTATTGGTGTGGTTGTAACTGGATCTACAGAAAAGCTAAAGAAGTTACAAAACCAACCTTATGCAAAGGCCCTTGTTCTAGGAGCAGTTGTAGAAGATAAATAGGCAGATAATCATGGTAATGGTGATCAGGTATAATTTATGATTAAAATTATAGGAGTAAGAGGGGCTAACTTTAATGAGTAATAATTTTGGTAAATACTATGTACCACCTACACTCCAAAAATTAATTGAGTTACAAAATGAACTAGGTGATCCAGAACAATTTTACCTTGGTCTAAATTTTTACCTTTCTCTTGAAAATTACAGATACTATAATACACCAAGTGATGTGGTTGTATTTGGGAATAATGGTCTAGATGGTGTTCATTATGGCTTCCTTACTGATTATGGCTCTGTAACTGACCTTGAGGTAGCACCTATTGTTTGCGTTTGTCCAATGGATTTTGAACGTCCTACGCGTGTAGTTGCAAGGAATCTATGTGAATTTTTAAGAGTAAATTTGAATGATAGTGAACTGTTCTATAATCAGTTTGATAGTGAAGAGCATTATTTAGTAGCTAAAGATCAATGGGCTTCAGAGGCTGCTAACTCACCATATCAACCATCTGAAGATGAAAAGCAAGTTCGAAAAAGAGTAACTAAGTTTTTAGCCGAGAAAATCCAGATACCCTGTATTAACAATCCGTATCGCTATGTTCAGTATATCGAATTTAAAAGGCAAAGCAATGTTTGTATCCAAACACGGGATGGGCTTGGCGTTACAACTCCACTACTTCAAGGTGAAAAACACATACCATTCCCAATGGAAACAGACATAGAGCCAGGATTAGAGTTGTTGCAGGAATACCTTAATTCTACACCAGTTGCTTCACGACTTGTATTATTTAGGGACATTCAGCTTAACAGTGTCTTGCGTGACAACCAAGAACTTCTCCAATTAGTGATTGACGCAATGATCAATTTGAAACTTATGGACGAAGCCAACCGTTTAGCCGATTCTATCTAAACATCTGCCGTTATCGTTTTGATCGTATCTGATATGTTAAATTATTTGTTCAATTAACGTTAGCTAGTCTAAGTTCAATCTTCAACAATTAGAAGCGTAAGTGTTATATGAAAAACAATAAACGTCTAAAACAAAAACGGACCTACTATTAAAGGTCCGTTTTTGAACGTATCTTCTCAATTCTTCTTACACCTAAGTTTAAAATTAAAGCAATCATACTCCAAATAAGAAGCACTGTTGAAAATAATAGCATTGTCCAATAGATAAATGGAGGTAGGCTTACAGTTGTTGTAATGCTTCTTAAACTTAGACCTACAAGAAAAAAAGCTAGTAGTAATGGTAAATTTCTAATCAATTAAAACACTCCAAATATGTCATATTGTAAAATTATAACATATTGAACTGAACTTTATCTAAAATTACAAAGAACGAGTTAAATGCCCCAGTTTTTAAAGTATTCAAAAAATCCCATATGCATAGGGAGTGCCCATAAATAAGCACCAAAAAGAGCTACTAAAAAGTTGTCGATTGTTTTAGGAAGTCTGTTAAATAAAAAGTGTTCTTCAGCAATTAAAAGCGCCTTTCTTGAATAAGAATGTGCGCTCTTTATCGTATTAGGGCTTAATATTAGGGCTTAAACAAGGGGGAAATAGAATGGATACAACACATCATAATAGCAACGCGTGGATTCTAGATACACTCAGGCCGTAAGTAGGAAAAAAGTAAATCAGGTGAATGGGCAATCCCTGTTACAACTGAAAAAAACAGTTCCAAGAGATTGGTTTCCAAAATACATGAAAGGTTAAAGATACTATGCGGGTAGTAATTCAAGAAACAAAGTTGTATAGCGGGGAAAAGCTATTTTAAGCAGGGACGATTCTTTTAAATAGTTATTTATAAAAAAGAGCACAGTTATTTGTGTCCTTTTTCATTAAGACCAGAATGGAGAATATTACATTTAGGTTAACGGAGCTGCCTTATCCTGCATGACATTATTCATTGAAACTTATATTAACCATAAACGACAAATTAAAGAAAGGGGGATTTGAATGAAAAGTAAACATTTAATATCTATTGCAGTTTTATTCATTTTCTTTTTTCCAGGTAAGATATTAGCAACATCTTGGGCTTATCCATTTGTAGTTTGGGATAAATATATCTATGTGATAAGTGATGAATATGTAACGGAAATAGATAATGAAATAGGACATGTTACAAGGTATTCGGATATGGAACAGTATTCTGGTAACTTCTCTAATGCTTATATGCAAGGGACTAAATACTATTCAATTAAAGGTATAAGTACAGACCAAGCAATAGCAGTTGAAGGACAAAATGGACAATATATAAAGGCAAATAGAGAAGCAGAATATAAAATGAAAAGTCCTTTTGATGGACAACAAGGGTTTATTAAGATTATTTTATTTTCTGTAGTGGGTATCTTTTTTAATGTTCTCATTTATAAAGTGATAAGAAATAATGCGTCTAATATGAAAAGGGGATAATGACTATGAGCAGAGTAGTTGTATATATAACAGTATTTATCTTCTTTCTTGTTAATATCAAGATAATATAGATTTAAATAAAATGTGAAAATATCTCTATCTTAATTCACTTCATTATCGATAACAAATATAGAGTTCCAAACAATACCCTAATCCTAAACATAGCCATTCAACATAAATGATCTAATCTTCCTTAAACATTCCCAATTCATATTTAACATTGATGAAGTTAAAGTTCCATTAAAAGCTTGCATAACTATAAGCGCTCCAATTAAATAGCTAACTAGTACATAAAAGTTAAATTTTTCTTTCTTTTATTTAAGAGTAAGGAAAGAGGATGTCTGTTATTAAATAAATAGCTGAATAACGTTGAAAAGGGGGTTACTTTATCAAGAAGTTTAAATTCATTCTACTGACTTTAGTTTGTCTTTTAGCTTTAAGTTACCTTTTATATAAAGGGAATATCGACAAGTTTAAAGAGTATCTAAGCAAGGTAGAATTTGAGAATCAAGAAGTGACAATTAACAATGGATCCATGTTTGATAATAGACAACTGGGAAAAAGCCCTCAACATCTGAAAGTTACAGACGGCGATTTTTTACATATTTATAAATATCCAAGTAATTTATTAGCCAAAGAGGCAAGTAAAAGTTTTAAAAGGAAAACAGAAAAATATAATATGGTTTCTCACAATTTATATGTAGTGGAAAATATGTTCATCATCTATGAGTACCAAAGGAGTTTGGATGATTACGACAAATCACTAGATGAAATAATTAGGGACTACGAGGAATGAATACTTCTTTAGAAATGAAAGTACCTATTTATAATATTGTTATTCAACAAACGAATCGCGTTTCATGAATATGAAATGCGTTTTTATATTTCTTAAAAACGCTACCTTTTCATTCGATAAACTTAGAATTAAAATTCTATATTTATTGAAAATATAAAGCTGATATTATAAAATTGTAAAAAAGAGGTAATGGGAGGGAGAGTATACAAGATGGACGTAATTAATATCACTAATAGAAAAAGAGAAACATATGAAATCAAACTAGAATACTCATTGTTGTGGGAAACAGCCTTAGGAATTGCTGCCATAACAAATAAATCTTTAATTAATACATTAGAATTATCAAAAGATTATTTAGTGAATTTAAAGAGCTCATTATCTAAGGAGTTAATAAAACAATTAAAGTATGTTGAAGAAAATAATACTTGGAAAGCTCTACTTCAAATACTTCATATGCAATCATTCAAGAGTATGACTGAGTTTACTGCATATATAGAACAGCTCTCTTCTCAGGAATTGAAGTATATCAGTCTCCCATTTACAGGCTATAAAACAGAAGAAACTAGAGTGAATGCTTCACATGGAGAAGAGATTGCGATAGCTCAATTGAAATCTTTAACTGCAAACAATGAATTCCTGCCCAACTACATAGACTTCATATGTAATATTGACGAAGAGCTTTTGAAAGAGCATCTGATAAATGTAATGACAAGATGGCATAACGAAGTTATAGAAAAAGATGATTTTTCATCAGTTAATTTTATATTAAGAAATGACTATAAATCTAAAAGACAAATGCTCTCACAAATGTCTCCTGAGGATTTAGTGAAGTGGGCTACAGGCGGAATCAACTACTTACCAGAACCTAGTGTAAGGACAGTATTATTAATTCCTCAATTTATTTATCGTCCGTGGAATATAGAAGCTGATATAAAAGGAACCAAGGTCTTTTATTATCCAGTAGCAAATGAAAGTATTAATCCTAGTAATCGTTATGTACCTGATAACTCTCTCGTTTTAAAACATAAAGCTTTAGGGGATGAAGTAAGACTCAGAATTGTAAAGCTACTGAATGAGAAGGAGTTAACATTACAGGAGATAACCGAAAAGATAGATTTAGGCAAATCAACGATACACCATCATCTGAAAATTCTTAGGTCAGCTAGAATTGTTTCGATTAACAACTCTAAGTACTGTCTAGAATTTAATGCATTAGAAAGTCTTTCGGTAGAGTTTGAACGATTTCTTAATAAGTAGTAAAGGGGGGAGTTTGGATGGTTGATCCAGTAATACAAATGAATTCTATTCCTAAACTCAGAAAGAACTATTCAGTATTTCGATTTATGGGAGGCAACTTAATTTCGTTTTGCGGAGATCAAATATACCTTTTAGCTATTCCACTAATAGTTTTGTCTATTACAGGATCACCATTAAGTATGGGAATAGTTGCAGCACTTGAGAGGCTTCCTATTCTCTTCCAACCATTAACAGGTGTCCTTGCAGACAGATTTAATAAAAAATATTTATTACTTTTCTGTGATTTGCTTCGGTGTATTATTGTAGGGATAATTGGCTTACTCTTTATTTTTGGAATATTAGATATGTGGTTTTTATATACAGGTGCTTTTACTATTGGGGTTTTAAGCCAAATCTATAACACTTCACAGTTTGCATCTATTCCCAAAATGGTACGTAAAAGTGATTTGCATTCTGTTAATGCAATCAATACAGGTTTTTTCAATACAGCTGTATTAGTTGCTCCAGGAATCGGAGGCTTGATTATAAGCTTATATAATCCAGGATATGCACTCTTAATCAATAGTATGAGCTTCTTTATTGCCTTCCTAACAGTATTAAGCATTAACATGAATACATCTGAGGATAGTAAGAAATTTAAGAGAAATAGCTTTTGGTTAGATATAAAAGAAGGGTTTCAATTTGTGTTCCATTCCAAGCCTATATTGTTTACCAATTTAGCAATGTTAGTTTCTGTTTTTGGTACTACTATGTTTTTAACGATGATGGTTTTTCATTTGACAGATACAATAAGCTTGTCGTCAGAAAAGGTGGGTCTATTGATTTCAATAGGTGGGATAGGAGCTATATGCGGTGCATTAATAACAACAAAGGTAAGGGAATCTTTTACGTATCGCAGTATCCTTTTCTTTGCTTCTCTAATTGGCGGATTATCCATAGTATTGTTTGGTTTGTCTACAAGTTACATTTGTTTAATTATATTGAATGCTGTAGGAACATTAGCCTCTTCTATGATGAATCCATGTATTGTTACGATAAGGCAATCCCTAACCCCCGATCATCTCTTAGGAAGAGTGCAGGCGACAAGCAGATTTATGACATGGATTTCTATGCCTGTAGCAGCATTCCTAGCTGGGATTCTCTCTAATAATATTGGAACAAATCTGACCATTATATTAGGTGGAATTACATCCACAGTAGCTTCATTTTTGTATTTACATCATTCACTTGGTAAGTAATAAATTCAGCAATCAAAGCGCCTTTCTGGAACAAGGAAGGTGCTTATTTTAGTAAGACCCGATTAGAGAAGAACAAAATGTGAAGAAAAAGGTTTTTTGCTAGTTTAATTGAAATGTATTACTTATTAAACTAAAGTAGGTGTATAGTATGAAAGGTACTATTGTTTTAGAAAAAATGAAATCAGATGATTGGGAACAAGTAAGAAAAATCTATCTTGAGGGCATTTCTACTGGAAATGCAACCTTCCAGAAAACAGCTCCTTCTTGGGAGGAATGGGACAACGGCCATATTAATAATTGTAGAAGAGTGGCACGTTCAAAAGGAAAAGTTGTGGGCTGGGCTGCTTTAAGTCCAATATCAAGTAGGAGTGTATATTCTGGAGTTGGAGAAGTAAGTGTTTATGTGAGTTTAAAAGAAAGTGGCAAGGGAATTGGGAGTTTACTCTTGGATTCCTTAATTGAAAATAGTGAAAAGAATGGGTTTTGGATGCTACAGTCTGGGATATTCCCCGAAAACGTCGGTAGTATTAAATTACATAAAAATCATGGATTTCGAGAAGTAGGAAGACGTGAACGTATAGGATACATGGATGGCGTGTGGCGAGATACTGTCCTGCTTGAAAGAAGAAGTGATAAAGTAGGAATTATCTAAATTGCGCTGCTGAAATAATTCGTAATTATGTGTTAAATAGAAGATAAACAAAAACAGTGTCAATTGCTGTACAGTACAACCATACTTTTAATAACGAATTTGGATTCTACAAAAAGCGCTTAACAGGGTTACTATATGCTTCAAAAGTAGAAATAAAAACAGAGGGTAAAAAGGAATGCCTGATATAACTGGATGGAGCCTTTCTGATGTTATGAAACTAAGTAGCTTAACTGGGCTAAGTGATCCAGAAGTTTATTTCAAAGGTGGTAGGTTATCAAATTTTATACCAGAACACGTTAAAGATGCACTCTTTAAGAAAGTGTGACTAGTAATGTAAGCAAGTAAAGTCCTAAATACAGGGAGTTCCATTTAGAATAGAGACTTATATGCAATAGCTGAAGATAAATTCTTCAGCTATTTTTAAACAAGAAAATATGATATGTATATATAGAGTAGTGGATATATTTGGAACATAAAATACTAAATATAATTAATAAGATTCCTAGGCCTGAACAAGATCAAAGAATCGTTCTTGGAATAGCCGGATTAAGCCGTTCTGGGAAAACCACACTGACAAAGAAAGTTGTGCAGCATCTTCAAGAAAAAAATATTTCAGTTTGCCTTTTTCATATAGATGATTACATTGTTGAGAAAAAAAGGCGTTACAACACTGGTTACGGAGAGTGGATTGAGTATTACAAATTACAATGGGATGTTAAATGGTTAAAAGAAAATCTCTTCCAAAAACTAAAAAAATCTAATGAATTGCAATTGCTCACTTATGATTACGGCTCTGATACTCAGAGCTTGGAGATAACTGAGGTACCTGATACTTGTGTAATTGTTATCGAAGGAGTATTTTTTACAAAGAAAAGTTTGGAGAAATTTTTACGATATTATAATAGATTTGGACAGTTCGAGAGAAATGAGATTCAATCGTGAATGCGAAGTCACTAAGACCAATATTAAAAAATTTCTAAATAGATATTGGAAAGCCGAAGATTATTATATGGAGGTTGAAACTCCATTAGAACAAGCTGACATAGTTATACAAAATTAAATAATATCAAGTAAATCTTTGACTCACCTATCCTAAAAATAGAAAAAAAGCAATGGAACGAATTCCATTGCTTTTTTTAATTACAAATTGACTACCCAAAAATAGTGTAAATATGCTTACTAATTTGGTTGAAATTGATGCTTTCTACTTCTCAAAAGAACCCGTTAAGTTAAATGCCTCAGTTTTTAAAGTGTTCAAAAGTCCCATATCATAGGGAGTGCTAATAAATAAGTATTACCCTTCGAACGAGTAATAGCCCTGAAGGAGAAAAAGTTTCTGTGATTAAGTAGCTTTTCAATGGTTTCAACACCATTTACTAAAGATTATATCAGGAGCTGTTCCTCCCTTAGTATTATACTTAATAAGTTACATTGATATGGACAAATTAAAATTCGCTCTTTGACATGAGTTTTATAGAATCTTATTTATCTTTTGCTATTTCTTTTCGATTTGGAGCAAGTGGTGGCTGCTCTAGCCACTTATTTTTTGTCATAATATCAAACCAATCTTTTGTAACCATTAAATTCTTTAAAATTATTTTTTCATAATTTACTACTAGATCAGATCTCATTGCTGATGCAAGACCGGCACCATGATAGTTTTGTGAAGCTTGCAATAAAAAACCAATGTGATACAGCATCAACTTATCCGAAAATGGAGGATCTTGCGAGGTGGTAACTTCTGATTCCCAGGACATCGGAACAGGTAAATTATCTCCATTAAGGATTTTTCCAAGTGATTGGATCTGGTTATCAGAAACTTTTTGGGTGTTCTTTAGGAATTTTCTAACGTCTTTATCTTGCGTTACTTGACTAAATCCTATCGAAAGAGATTTTTCTAATATTTTCTTTTTTAAGTTAAGGGAAAGAGCAATCATTTCGGTTGCAGCTAAAGGGCGTTTGTCACCGAAGTATCCATCTGTAAATTGTCCTCCTGAAATAAATACAGGGTTTGTCTCTGGGTAAAAGTAAGAATCCTTTTGAAAATGTCCTTTTTCAAGTAATAAATCAGTTACTTGATGGTACATTTTTTTGCCATCATGATCACAGGAATCATAAAAGTTTCGTAAATCCTTTCTCACTGAAGAACTAAGGGATGTAGAATGACCCAATAGACCATGAAGAGTTATTATATGTAAATAGTGTAAACAAAATATGTCGGAGAATAGTCTTTTAGTTCCTTTATTAAGATCTGAGTCAGTAAATCCAATCGGAATTGGAAATCCTTCATTTTCAATAAACATAGTAATTTGTTGTTTCTGTTTTGCAAAAGTATTAATAGCTTCTTCAAATAATAATTTGATCTTTTTGTCTTCAATAATCGAAACCATATATTTATTTATGATGTCAACGGCAGTCCCATTCATATATTGACCCCACAATGTACCTATTTCGCTAGACGTGAGATTGAGACTTTCTTTATCCATAATAATCACCTCAAATAAATGGTACCCAATTCTTAGGTAAGTTATTTGGATGGACTGGTAAAATTAGAAAACAAAAATGATAATGTGTTTTGAAAGATATTTAGCATTTCGAAATAGTGAAGGAATAGAAATGATCTTCAACAATGAAAATGCTGTTGTTGAATAAGGATACTGCTTAGGATTATATTGAACTTTATAATTTTGGATAGAATTAAAAACAACTAACTTCAATTGCGAATCGCATTTTCACAAGAAGATTCAGTTTATTGTAAAGGGTATAAATGAAACCTTTCCCGATTTTGTTCGTATACTTCTTTAAAGAGAGGAGGAGTGGTATGAATGTTCTTTCAATCTAAAAGAGACATTTTGTATTTTATAGCAATTTGGGGAACGGTATTTATCGTTTTTGATACATAGCCAATTGTTATTAAGATAGCTTACTATTTAATTGGAATTATTAGTATTGGAATTTTAATTTGGATATGGTTTGGAACGGGATATAAAATTGAGGATGATCTATTAAAAGTTCAATGTGGACAATTTCAATGGAAATTAAATGTAAAAGAGATAAGAAAAGTAAGGAAAGTAAAAAGTATATTTACCTCACCTGCTCTCTCCATTGATAGGTTAGACATATACTATGGTAAATACAATTTAATCAGAATTTCTCCAGAAAATGAATCTGAATTTATTGACTTATTGTTAAAAGAAAACCCTCAGATACAACTTAAATATGAAGCATATAAATAAATAGAATTCATAATAATTTTCCGAATATTAACAAAAAGATAAAACGCACTTTAAATATAAGCGTAAACTATGTTTTATCGAAATTAGAACAGCATAATATAAAGAATATGAAAAGTGTACTTAAAGTAACGGGTGCTTAGTCAAAGATTAATCTTCAGCAATCAAAGTGAGATTATGAAAGATTCTAAAGTTCGGTTATTAGTGATCTTTAAAAGTGAGGTGCATTTCATTTTGAAATGTGCCTTTTAAATGTATGTAATGAATATCGTTAAATCCTAATTCTTCAATTGTGTCAAACCATAAGTCTCTCTTGGAATCAGAAAGTTTTGAATCACACCAAGGGATCAGCAATAAACGCACAATTCTTTAGTGAAAATTGTGATTTCATAATTTACTAAAATAATTGGTAGAAAGAGGGATCTGATGAAGAAGCTTCTTCAATTTGTAACATTGATTATTGTACTAATATTATCGGGATGTTCCACATCTAAGGTACCAAAAGAATTTGAAGATTTAATACCTGCTAATTCTAATGAATATTATATAATTGGTTTCGAAAAACAAGTGTCAGAAGCAGACTTTTTTCTAAAAAGTATTGAAAGGTTTAAAAAGGATAAAAATGTTTCTGGATTAACAATCTATTATAAAGTTAATGACTCATTTCTAGATGAGTATCACTTTCATCAAGAAAACGGTTTTATCATTCTTGAAAAAGATAAATCACCATATTATGTGGAGAGCTATCAACATTTTCTAGATGAAAAGTAAATATTTACATTTTCAACTAACCTATAATAGTGAAAGAAGAATGAGTGATTTGAAGATTGAGATTATAATCTAGTTTTTTCCATTATAGAAGCACAAAAGGTAAAAAACTTAAATCATAATCTTTAAAAAGTACATCAATAAAAAAGGGATTTTGGTGTTTAGTGATAAACCAAAATGTATTTATTATAAAAGAGAAATAAAAGAAAATTTATTTGTAAAATGCGTTACCTGAAGAAGAAGGGTTTTACTGAGACATAAAAATATAATGGAGGTATATTGTGTGGTTAATTTTAGGACTTATTTCTATAGTGGCAACTTTTATCAATCTTTATATGTATAAAACAGGAAAAGATTATAAACTTGCGATGGCAATGGGATTATCATTTACAGCATTAACACTCTGTGCAGAACATAGCCTTGTATCTAATTGGGTAAAAGTTGAAGATTGGGCAGCTTTATTGGATGTTGTACCTACAATGGAAAAGGCATTATGGTTTTTAACAATTATCTCTATCTTACTAAATATAGCACCTATACTTTTAGAACGAAAAAATGAAAAATAATTACTTATTGGAGGTTAAGCGCGACAAAGGTGTTGAATGAGGGAGATTAAACACTCTATAGGGGGAAAATTGATCATAGTTGTGTTTATATAGGAAGACATGGAAATTAAGATTTTGATATAGGAACCAATTCCTATTCAAAAACACCTCATGATTAGTTATCTTTAGAACATACTATTGTAGACTAAAAGCAATAGCGATCCTGTTGTCTATTTAGTCTGATATATATTTGCGTATAAGTTTATATGGTAGCGACCCTGCCTTTATAACTATAATGCCATAAACAAAAAAGACTCTCTTTTTTGTTTATGGCATTTTTTATTTGAACCAGTTCAGTATAAATTCACGAGAGATGAAAAAAGTATCGTTCTTTATTACTGGAATGAGTAAGTAATTATTTCATTATTATGAGGTGAATAAAATGAAGTTACAACTAAAATTAGCTACAAAAATAAATCTAATTGTGTTAGGTATTATTCTTATCTTATCTACTGTTATAGGAGTTGTGGTGAATCGAGAAATTACCGAAGGTGTAAAAGAGTTTGCGGTTGAAAAAGCAAAGGGAGATTTGAGTTTAGCTTACCGATATGTTGATAACAAGTATCCAGGGGATTGGGAAATAAAGAATAACCAGTTAGTCAAGGGAACAACAGTGATGAATGATAATTTTGAAGTTGTTGATAAAATTGGTGAAGATACAGGGGATACGGTTACAATTTTTCAAGGTGATACAAGAATTGCAACAAATGTAATGTTAGAAGGAGAACGTGCAATTGGAACTCAAGCTTCATCAGAGGTTATTGAAGCAGTTATAAAGAATGGTAAGAGCTTTTACGGTGAGGCTGATGTAGCAGGAAATAAATATCAAACAGCTTATAGGCCAATTGAAAATGGAGCTGGAGAAGTAATAGGTATTCTTTATGTTGGTGCATCAGAAAAGATTATAAATAGTATTCTTAACTCGTTCTTAGTTAAATTTTTAACAGTATTAGCTGTTATGGTAGGTCTTTCAATTCTTGTAGTATATATTTTTACAAGAAGATTAAGAAAAAGACTATCAACGATGACCGCTGCTCTTGAATTAGCAGGAGAGGGTAATTTTACATCTGACATTCGTGATCTATCAGGAGATGAGTTAAGTGCTTTGGCAACTAGTTTTAATAAAATGACTACTAATCTTAAATCAATGATGCATGAAGTTATTTCAACTTCTGAACTAGTAGCCTCTTCGGCAGAGGAATTAACTGCAAGTGCAGAGCAAACTAGCAAAGCTACTGAAACCATTACAGAATCTATCCAACAAGTTGCAAACGGTGCAGAACATTCAACTGTCAGTGTTCAAGAGAGTGCAACAGCTCTTGAAGAAGTAACTACTGGGGTACAATCTATTGCAGAAAATGCTTCAGTTGTTTCTGATGTAGGATCTCAAGCGACCGAAAAAGCAAAAGAAGGCGGAGTATTTGTAGAAAACACAGTTAAACAAATTAATGAAATTAGTAGTTCTGTTAAACAAAGTGGTGAGGTTATCAAAACATTAGATAA
Source organism: Metabacillus sp. YM-086 (assembly GCF_048059995.1). Lineage (NCBI taxonomy): Bacteria > Bacillati > Bacillota > Bacilli > Caryophanales > Bacillaceae > Metabacillus > Metabacillus sp. YM-086. Next base: position 28,686 of record NZ_JBLUOI010000062.1, read on the forward strand.
AAGATCCCAAGAAATTGGAGAGATTACTAAAGTCATTTCTGGTATAGCAGAACAAACGAATCTTTTAGCATTAAATGCAGCAATTGAAGCAGCTAGAGCTGGTGAGCACGGGAAGGGATTTGCAGTGGTTGCAGATGAAGTAAGAAAATTGGCTGAGCAATCCCAAATATCTTCCTCACAAATTTCAAACCTTATCAAAGAAATACAAGAGGATATGGTGCTTTCAAACAAATCTATTGATAAGGTGTCAGTTGAGGTACAAGAGGGGCTAAATATCGTTAAACAGACAGAAGGTAGTTTCAAAGAAATTTATAAGTATATGGTACAGTTATCGGAACAAATAAATGATATGGCTGCAACAGCTCAAGAAATTTCTGCTAGCACACAAGAGGTTTCTGCAACAGTTACAGGTATCACAAAAATTTCTAACGAAACCTCCATGCATTCACAAAATGTAGCAGCTTCAGCAGAAGAACAGCTCGCTTCAATGGAAGAGGTAACTGCTTCTGCAAACTCATTATCAACTTTAGCTGAGGATTTCCAAAAATTAATCAACAGGTTTAAAGTATAAAGAATAAAAAATTTATGATTAGAAGAGGCTTGTATCTATGAAAATAGAACAGGCTTTTTTATAAGAATGTCTTTTGATAATGATTAAAGCCTGTGGAGGAGGAAAAGGAATGAGGATAAGAAGTTATAAACATTGGACAACCAATGAGGATTTTAAATTAATCAAATTACGCAATAAAGGTAAAAAGTATAAAGATATAGCGATTGTCATGGAAAGAACACCTTTGAGTGTTGAAAAAAGATATAGGAAAATAAAAAATGAAAAAATCTATGCTTTATAAGTTGGACGGTTCAACTAATGACGAGTTAGAAATATAAATTAATAAAAAGGAACTAAAAAAACGACTACCATTTTTATTTGTTCTATTCATAAAAAAGCGCAATCCATAATAAAGTGGTCCCTATGTCAAGGACACTTTGAAAAAGAGGCCTTAAATTATGTTAATTAATATTGTATTCTTCCGT
>NZ_JBLUOI010000063.1:0-29037 GCF_048059995.1 Metabacillus sp. YM-086
GATTGATCGTACAGGAGGAAACCTTAATCTTGTTTCACCTAGTTATTTTGATTTGAATAGTGATGGCTCATTAAAATTAACATCTCAAGTTGATAAAACATTTGTGAACGAAATGCATAATCGTGGGATTAAGGTTGTGCCATTCTTAAGTAATCACTGGGATCGGACATTAGGGAGAACAGCATTAGCTAATCGTGAACAGCTGTCTCAACAAATTGCAGATGCAATCGTTACTTACAATTTAGATGGAGTTCAGGTTGATATAGAAAATGTAACAGATGTTGATCGGGACAATTATACCGACTTAGTTCGACTACTAAGAGAGAAGCTACCTGCAGATAAGGAGGTTTCTGTTGCAGTAGCGGCCAATCCTTATGGGTGGAATAAAGGCTGGCACGGCTCCTATGATTATAAACAGCTAGCCCAATACTCCAGCTATATTATGATAATGGCCTATGATGAAAGCTTTCAGGGAAGTCCTGAGGGTCCTGTCGCAAGTCTTTCGTTTGTAGAAAGCTCGATTAAGTATGCATTAGGTGAAGAGGTTCCTCCAGAAAAAGTTGTGCTTGGAATTCCTTTTTACGGTCGTTACTGGAAGCAAGGAGAAAGTTATGGAGGCTATGGACTATCAAATAGCAGGGTAAGTGAAATTACAAGTAAATATAAAACAACTACAACCTATGATACAAAAAGTCAGTCACCGATGATGACCTTTGAAGTAAAATCAACAGATCCAATTATGACGGTGGCAGGAAGAACATTAACCGCCGGTACTTATCATCTTTGGTATGAAAATGAAAGGTCCATTCAAGCAAAAGTGAATTTAGTTCATAAGTATGGTTTAAAGGGAACAGGAAGCTGGAGTCTAGGGCAAGAGGACCCGAGTATATGGGAGAATTATCGAGCTTGGTTAACAACCCATACTACAACAGTTGATAGTGATCAAAGTCCAGCTGTGGAGGACCCAGCAGGGGATAGCACAACCTACGTTGTCCGTGGAGGAGATACATTATCTAGTATTGCCAAAAAGTTTGGATTAACAGTTACACAGCTAAAGGAGTACAACTCGTTAACGACTGATGTTATTTATATCGGACAACTTCTTTATTTGGTTCCTAACGAAGAAAATACACCGATCATTATTCCAAATACAACTCTTCCGACAAACCATGGCCAGATTATTGGAAGGCTGTATTTAAAGGAAGATACACAGCTACTAAAAAAGCAGCCAAATGGTTCCTATTTTAAGTATAAGCTGCTCAAAAAAGGCGAAGTGATTAATGTGTTTGGCGCTCAAGGAAATAAATATGATGTTGGCGGTGGATATTATATAGAAAAAACAGACCGAATGAGTCTTCATATTGGGCGGTTATTGATAAAGAATCGGGAAGTGTTATATAAGCCGGATGGTACGTTTTATCGGTACTTAGAAAAAGGGGAAGCAATAAAAGTATTTTCCTATGATGAAAATAAGTATAATGTTGGTGGGGGCTATTATATCAAACCAACTGACAATGTGTTATTTTATGAGGGGTTTTTAAAGCCAAAAAGCTATCTAACTTTATATAAACCGAATGGGGCGGTACACAGACAAATTCGTCCTGATGAATATATCCGAGTTTACAGTATTGATGGTGACAGATTTTACGTTGGTGGAGGATATTATATAAAAATTGATCGGAATTTAGCTTCGTTTGTGAGACATTAAGATGAAAAATAGGTATCAACATAAAGACCTCCACTTGGAGGCCTTTATGTTAATCATACACTTGTCTAAAAGAAAAATCCAAACCCTATAGTAAAACGAAAATGATGTCATAATTATGGAAAGCCGTCCAACAATATGGAATACTACCATATTTATGAAACCACGGGAACAAAGACTATTTTACCACATTTCAGGGAAAATTATGCTGTTTTTTCACAATTTATTAAGAAAGTTTTTTCTTTATTTTTCAGTGGGGAAAAAAATAAGGACTTCTAGAAAAATCAAGGGTTTATTATGGTTTTTATATAAAATTTATTTAGAAAAAAACGTTAATTAACATAACTATTAACAAAATGTTCCATGAAGTTTAACAATAAATCCCTTTAAAATATTAGGAAAGTCACATAGAATAAAAGGTAGAAAGAGACTATCAAATTTCGTCGAGGAGTAGGAGATTTTGTTTAATTTTAGGAGAGTTATTTATTTGGGTTTGTTAATCATGTGTATAAGCTTCATTATACCATCTATTAAGGGACAAGCTGCCTCGAATTCTGAGGAGTCAAATTTCGAGAATTTGGGTCCTAAAGTAGAGTATTTAAATGTAATTAGAGGAAAAAGTGTTACCGTTCAAGGGAAAACGTATTATGTAGCTCTGTTACAAGGAGAGCCTGCAAAAGTAGCGGTAGTAGATTATCAAACAAAGAAAGTGATTGATTTAAAGGAACTTGAAGGAGCAAAGGCTGCTTGGTCAATTGAAGCAACTTTTGACGGAGAGGTTTACATTGGAACAACTCCAAATGAACATGTGTACAAATATGATTTACTAACGAATAACCTAGAAGACCTTGGTAAGGCAACTACGAATTCGGACACTGTTATTTGGGATTTGAATTACGATGAGAAAAATGATCGATTATTTGGTGTTACTTCTTATGGTGGTCGAGTATTTTCTTACAATCAAGAAGAAGGCTTTAAAGATTTTGGCACAGTAATGCAAGGTAGACAATATGCGAGAAGCGTTGTTTATGATGAAGCTGAGGATACCTTATATGTAGGAGTTGGATCACCTGCAGCACTGATTAAGTGGAACTTAATTACAAATGAAAAAACAAATCTTTTAGAAGACTATACAAAATCTAGCTCATCTGTTTATGATCTTGATATCGTAGACGGACAGTTGTTCGCAAAGATGGAAGGAACAAATGAGATCCTTCATTATGATCTTGAAACAGATGAAATGGTAAATCAGTTTAAGGCTGATTCTAGAGGGGTTTCACAAAAGAAGGCAAATGCGACAACTGTATTTTACAGCTTAAAAGGATCTTTATACGAATACAACTATGTATCAAAATCGAGTAAAGAAATCCAATCAGATTTAAACGGATCCAGTGCTGTGTCACTAGATATCATTCCGGATGAAGGTAAAGTAATTGGATTGGCAGGAAATCTCGGTAAATTTTATGACTATAATTATCAAACTGATCGGTTCTCACTTACTGTATTAAAGCTTCCACCACAGTTTGTTGAAATTTTTCGAATCGGAAGTAGTTCAACAGGCGATATTTATAGCTCAGGGTTTATTTCTGGCTATTTATCTAGATATACTCCGTCTATCGCCATGAATCAAACCTTTAGTGGAATTGGACAAGTAGAAGGAATCACTGAATCCAACGGAAAGCTATATTTTGGAACATATCCTAATGGCGATATTTACGAATATGATCCAACTGAAGTATGGAGTAAAGGATCGAATCCGAAAAAAATTCTTTCATTATCAAGTGATGGTCAATCTCGTCCATCAGCTCTTGTCGCAGATGATGAAAACAACCGTTTATTCATCGGCTCTGTTCCAAAACGAGGAGAACATTCAGGTTTAGTGACGATTTATGATACGAAAAATCAAGAAATCATAGACCAAATCGTATTAAAAGAAGGACAAAGTGTTGTATCAGCTACATATGATAAAGAAAAGAATATTTTATATGCTGGTACGTCTGTTTATGATGGCACAGGTGTAAAAACCGAGGATAGTGCGAGTATTTTTAAAATCGACTTAAATCAAGAGACTTATACAGCTGAAGAAGTATCTATTTCTAACGGATACAGCATCATGGTTTCTGCATTAAAATGGGATGAAGATGGGAAGATATTTGGAATCGTTGATAATAAGTTTATTGTGTATTATCCACGAGTAGAGTCTGCCCCAGAGCCTGAGCCGGAAACGGAAGAAGATACTGAAACAGATACTGAGGAAGATACAGGAACAAATCCGGAAACAGATTCCAAGCCTGAACCTGAAGTTGAACCAGAACGAATTGATATTTATCCGATCATTCCTGAGAGTGTATTAGGAATGGGGAAGAATGAATCATTAATTGATGGTGAAGATGGTTATTTATATGGAACTGTTCAAAATACACTATTTAAGGTAAGTCTTACTAATTTTTCGATTAAGATTTTTAGACAAGGTGATGTAAATACATTAGCTAAAGGTAATGATGGCTACTTATACTTTAATAGTGGAGCTAACTTGTGGAGAGTGAAGCAATCTAAGTTAACGAATGACAAGGCGATTGAGCCGACGCAAATTCAACTGCCACATGTCACAGTAACTGAATCACCATTCCCAATTGCGCGTGTTTATACGAAAAAACCTGTTGTTCTTTATAAAAAGGTAGCAGGAAATATGGTGCCGTATAAAAACCTACAATCTAAGCAAGCATTTAGAGTATACGGTTTAGAAGGCCAATATTATCATACTGGTGGCGGCTATTATATTTATCATGAGGCTTCAAAAACATCTGCCTATATTGGTAGAGTGTTTACGAGTATACCGACTCAAATTTATACTCCTACCGGCGAGCCATTTAGAATGATGCTCCCTGGAGAAGAAATTAAGGTGTTTAACTATGATAATGAAAAGTATGATGTTGGTAATGGTTATACGATTGCTAAATCCGCAGAAGTCACCTATTTTACTGGTGCTGTCAAGCTACTGGGTGATACGGAGCTTTACAAATATGGTGAAGAAGAACCTGTTCTTACTTTATCAGCAGGTGAAGAGCTGTTTATCTCCAATACAGATGGAAATAAATTAGAGATTGGAAACGGGTATTACATCTTGTATGATAAAAGTAGTATGGAATACAGTAAGAGTTAAGTCATAGAAAGACTGACCTGGTTTGGGTCAGTCTTTCTATTATCTTTTAATAAAGGGAGGCAGCTATGAGGAAACTAGCCGGATTTTTTGCCATTATTCTTATGATTATTACTCCAGTTCATTTTCATGCCTCTGCCGAAGAAACGCCATCTGAGGTTACAGATGAATTTATGACGAAAACAAAGCCATTGAAAGGCAATCAGCAAGAACAATCAATTAACGAAGATGCTGTTGAAAATCGTGAAATGATTATTCAAGGAAACGTAGATTTATCTGAGTTACATTCCTTAGGTCTAGAGTTAGTTGAAACAACTGATTTATCAAGCTCAAATACGACTCTCTATACATTTAAGATTCCTAATGAACTAGATTACGAGAATACTTTATTAAAAGTAAAAGAATTGAATGGTGTCGAGAATGCAGAGCCTAACTATAAAGTGGAAATGAGCGCTACTCCGAATGACTATTACTATTCAAATCAATGGTATATTCCAGCCCTTGATTTTCCTAAGTCCTGGAATTCATTTTCGTTTAGAAATGAAGTGAAAGTTGCGGTACTAGATACGGGTGTGAGCAAAGGCCATGAGGATCTGAAGGGTAAAGTGCTTAATGGTTATGACTTTGTGAATAATGATTCCGATCCAGCTGATGATCATGGTCATGGGACGAGTGTAGCTGGAACAATCGCAGCTATATCCAACAATAGAACGGGAATAGCCGGAATTAATCAAAATGTTAAGATCATTCCGGTGAAGGTTAGTGATCGTGAAGGCCACTCAACAGTTGAGAATCAAATTAAAGGAATCCATTATGCCATTGAACAAGGTGCAGACATTATTAATATGAGTTATGGAAGCTATTATTATTCTGATATTGAAAATGAAGCACTGTGGGAAGCTTTTGAGCAAGGAATTACTCTGATTGGTGCAGCGGGTAATGATACAAGCAGAGAGCCGATGTATCCAGCCACATATTTACCAGTTATCAGTGTAGCTGCTACAGATCAAAGTAAAGCTCTTGCTTATTTTTCAAATCGTGGTGAGTGGATTGACCTTGCAGCACCAGGTGAGGACATGTATTCACTTCATTCAGAAGGTGGTTATTCGGTAGTAAGTGGGACATCTTTTTCAGCACCAGTTGTTGCTGGAATGGCATCCCTATTGTTAAGTGAACGTCCAGATTTAACTCCAAGAGAGGTTGAATGGCTTCTCGAATTAGGGGCAAACGGAATCTGGAAGAAAGATTATGGATATGGAATACCTAATATGTATAAAACCTTAACTACATCACTTCCAGTCGAAGAAGAAGTTTCTGGTACAACAGAAGGTGCTTTTGATATTGGGTACTATGAATATCATTCGGAAAAGATGAATTTTCCATATGATTATGATGTGTATGTGTTTCATGTGGATTCGAATACAGATGTTGATATCAACCTTACAGGAATGTCGAATGAGCTTGATTTAAGCATCGATATTGAAAAGCTGGAAGGCTCTACCCTTGAAATGGTCAATTATATAGATGAATACGGCCTAGGAAAAGCAGAATCATACTCATTTCTCGCTTCACCTGGCACCTATTATGTGATTATTTCGGACTATCATAACCGTTGGTCGTCAACACCATATCAACTAAGTGTGATATCTACTAATCAAAATGTTCCATTAGTAAGTCCAACAGCTACAGTTCCATCAGGGAAATATACTCAACCGTTTGAGGTGAAATTATCGTCAACATCAAATAAACGAATTGTTTACACTCTTGATGGATCAACACCTTCTAGTGTGAATGGTCTTTCATATGTGAATTCTATTCCAATCTATGAATCAACAACAATTAAAGCAGCTGTTGTTAGTGGAACAGCTACAAGTGATGTTAGCACGTTTACGTATGAGCTGAATGATATGTTGATTCCGAACATTACGCTACCGGTTGATCACGACCATCCTTCGGCACGTGTGATTATCCGTCGAGATGGACTTGGGTTATACCGCAAAAATAGTGACAATACCTTTACTTATTATCGTGGTTTAACAAAAGGAGAACAACTCAAGGTATTCGGTGTTTCAGGTCATTACTATAATGTTGGCGGAGAGTATTACGTTAGACATCAAGAAGGAAAAACCATTGCTTACATTGGTAGGGCGTTAATTAAAGAGCCAACACCATTATATGATCCTAACGGAAATGTTTATCGCATGCTGCAAAAGGGCGAAGCGATTAAAGTGTATTCCTATAACGATCAAAAATATGAAGTTGGTGGCGGTTATACCATTAAGGCTGACAAAAAGAGCTTCTACCTAATGGGATACGTAAAACCTAAAAAAGATATTGTGTTATATGCTCCAAATGGAGCGAGGCACAGTACGCTGAAAAAGGGTAATTTATATTATGTGAAGAGCATCGGAAATGGAAAAGTGGATCTTGGTAACGGATATTATGTAGTTGATCGGAAAGAGGATTTTTATTTTATAAAAAATTAGAGCTGACAGATGTCGGCTCTATTTTTATAGGGGTAAAGTTGACTTGAAAAGTCTTAAACTAACATGGTGACATAAGCTTTTGTCACCATGAAAATTCGCATCCCAATTGGTTGGTGTTCAAAAAATATATTTAACTATCAGTGATAAAAAGTAACTGAGAGTTTAAATAAACGGAGTTTTTCCGGTTAGACTGAAGAATGGAGCTCGGTTGGGGGATATAAGCGGAATTTTTCCGGTTAAGCAAAGTAAAATGGTCCATTTTCGCCTTTTTTAATCCAATAAGTGGAATCTTTCCGTCTATTTGAGCTAGATTTCATGATATTTTCTTTTTAAGAGGAATTTTTCCGCTTATTTTAGTATCTTATTTCTCGGCAATTCTTGAAGATTTGAAAATTGACTTAATTGGATGTTTATGTTGATAAAAAAATGCTTGGAGTATATATGTCTCCAAGCATTTTACTGTGTTGATTAACTTGCTAAATTTTAAATCAAGTGCAATTTATTGTACGAGAAGCAATGTTAATTAGTATTTTGTACTTCAGAATCGAACCCGTTAGTTTCACCTCGACAGTCCTCTTTTACGGCACAAACCTTTTCACAACCGGTATCTTCTGAAGAATCATCACAACAATCATACTTACAAGTAGTGTGAATGTCGCCAATATCGGAATGCCAGCCCAGGCACGCACGGTATGAGCGTGAATATCGTAGTTTTCCAAAAGAAGTAGGAAAATATATGGGTGCAAAAGATAAATTCCTAAGCTTGTTTTATTAATGATTGAAAATAAAAAGAACCGGCTTAAATCGAACTTAAAGTCCTGGAAGAATATAAACACTGCAATGGATAGAAATACAACAGGCATATTTAAATAATGATAGAAAAATCCATCAAAGAAGCCTTCGTTTTGAACTGTTAAGTCATAGGTGCCGCGAATGATCACGATGCTAGCGACGATTGCGAGTAGATACATCACTATTTTTGTGATTTTCGATAATCCATATCGATGCAGGTAATAGCCTAAAAGAAAATAGCCAATATAACCAGTTGCAGCTTCAACCTTTATATCAACGGTAATTTCATGAAATTTACTAATATAACTAAATACACTTGTCACGATAAAGCAAAGCAGTAAGTAATATTGTAGATTTTTCTGACTTGCACCAGCAATATAAACTTTTAAAACAGGGAGAATGAGGTAAATGGCAATAATCACATATAAAAACCAAAGATGATAATACACATCATTCTCAAAAAAAGCCTTTGTAATCATGAAAGGATCATTAATAATGACCTCTCGATTAATCTGAACAATTAAATAAAACGTGCTCCAACCAAGTAAGGGGATAATTACTTTACTAATGCGTTTACGGATAAAGATCATTGGCTTATCCGTTCTATCGGGATTGAGCAATAGAGCGCCACTTAGCATAAAGAAGATTGGTACACACCATCTTGTTAAAGAATCATAAATATTCCCTGTCCACCAGGTAGTGCTTGTAACAGTTTGGAACTTATATAAAATAGGGGCAGCGGCATGTAAAAGTACAACTGCAAAGGTTGCGACAATTCGTAAATTATCAAAGTAAAAAATCCTCGATTTAGTCATGTGAAAAATCTCCTTGAAGTATATCTTCCTGTTATCTCAATTAAATTAGCTTTTGAAAAAATAGAAAAAATTATAACCTTTATTTTTGGGGGAAGTCGAATTCTGCAGAAAAATCCGCTCTACCAAAGAAAAATATACCAAATAAAATCTAGTAAATCAAAGCAGAAAAAGGAAATGACATTTTTTGAAAAAATCCTCACGACAATGTCGAAATTTGGTATGATTAGTAAGGTTATAGATTACGAGGTCATGAGGAGGATCTAAGGTTGAGGACGAAGCAATTATGTACTTTTTTCTTTTTATTCACGTTAGTAGTATTGTTCGCACTTCCAGAAAGCACGTCTGCTGCTTCTTATGTGAGCAATAATCAAGTTTATACGTACGAAATCATGGAGCAGGACATTAAGGAACTTGCACAAGCTTATCCTGATTTAATTTCATATAAAGTGATTGGGAAAAGTGAGTATGGTCGAAACATCTATGCGGTCTCACTAGGAAAGGGAACTTCGGTTGTTCAGGTGAACGGTTCTCACCATGCCCGGGAATGGATGACAACCATGGTCAATATGAACATGATTGATCAATATGCGAATGCCTATAAAAATGGTTCTTCTTATCATGGATATAATGTTAGATCCGTTTTAAACAACTCGACTATATGGTTTGTTCCAATGGTTAACCCAGATGGTGTTACTTTGCAGCAATTTGGTTTAAAGAAATTCCCTAGCTCAGATCATGCAGCCATTATTAAAATGAATGATGGTAGTATGGATTTCCGAAGATGGAAAGCGAATGCTAAAGGAATAGATTTGAACAGACAGTATGATGCTGATTGGAATAACATTTGTTGTAGTCCCGGACGTCCCTATTTTAAAAACTACCCGGGCCCAAGAGCTAATTACGCTAAAGAAACCATTACAATGGTCGACTTTACGAATAAAACAAAACCAGAAATGGTTGTAAGTTATCATAGTAGTGGTGAAATCTTATATTGGGATTTTCATCAAACTGGTTCATGGTACGATCGAGATCATGCTTTGGCAAAATCAATTGGAAAAACAACGGGCTATTCCCTTATTTACCCTAAAGGATATCAATCTGGTGGAGGACTTACAGATTGGTTTATCTCTCATTACAAACGCCCTGCGTTTACGATTGAAATTTCACCTTATGTAGGAGAAACAAGTGTACCACTTTCTTATTTCTCAAGTATTTGGAGCGAAAACAAAACAATTGGTCTTTACGCTGCAAACGAAGGTCATAAGTTATTTTTAACAAAATATAACCCAGTAAAGGCAGCAGCAACGAAAAAAGTAAACGATGCATTTTTAGCTAGTAAGTCACTAAGGCCTTATCACACAAGCAATCTTAAAACTACGGCAGATATTAAGGCTAGCACTTCATTTATCTCTCTATACAATAAGACTGGTAGTTTAATAAAAACAGCTGAACAATCGCTTACTGGTTTAACAAAGAGTGATCGTGATTTCCTATCACAATACATTGTGGAAGCGAAGAGTCGTAAGCTAGATGCAGCTAGATTTATAGATGCGGTTTATGTAGGAGATCAGCTTTTAGAGCAAAAAGGACTTTTTACAACACTAATTAATCAAAATAAAATTGATGACAACTTCGTGGTTCAGTATAATGTGATGTCATCGAGCATTAACAAAGCTGAACAAGTGATGAGTCGTGTTTATGGTAGTCAATATCGTCAATTAACCCGAGATAAGTATATTAGTCCAAGTAAAATTGCTAGAGAATCAGTTATTTACGAAGTTTCTCGATATAACCTATTGAACATTATTGAGAAAGAACTAAATAACGAGCAATTTGAACAGATTGAAGAGAGATTCGCTGTATTAGAACGCTTAGAAGATCGTTCTGTTCAAATTAAGGAAGCAGGTAATAAATTATATCCTGGTAAATATCCTGATCATCCGGAAATTGAGGAACAGCTTGTTACTTTAAGAGAATCATTAATTCAGCAATATAAAAAAATTGTAGGAATTGATGAAGCTGTTTTCTTCCAAGAAATTGAACAGTTATATACTGATTACGAAAGCTTAACAACGATCAGCAGTGATTTAAGCTTACTTGATTCAATTCATCATGCTGAAGAACAAATAACGTTAATTGATGAAACATCTTTAGATGCTGAATCCAAAGTATTATATGATGAAGCCATTAGTAAGCTTTCTGAGTTAAGCACATTTAAAGAAGCAGTTCTACTAGGTGAAGAAATCCTTGTTCTGCAGGCAGAGATTGAAGCAGGACAAAGTGATGAGCAGAAACTAGCACTAGTAAATGAAAAGCAGCAACTTTTTAATGAGAAGGTTTCTACTCTTTTAAATGAATCTATCAAACAATTGTTACAAGAAACATATTCTATTCAATAAACGACATCAAAAACCCACAAATTAATTGTGAATTTGTGGGTTTTTCTCTGTTTTTAATCGAAAAATGAGATCAATTAAAGGGGGAATTGTCGAACTTTATTTTAATTTGTAAAGAAACTGTAATATAAAGCGACAAATTTAACGTTACTGTAACGTAACAGAGACAATATGCTTGGTAGAATAAAGAGGTACATTTAGAGAGGTGATTGTTATGAAGAAGCACTTATTCATTTTAATGTTATGTTCGTTTGTATTTTTGATAGCGCATTCTAAGGCCTTCGCGGATTCTACAATAAATGAACAGCAATTTATCCAAGAGAGTAAGAAATATTTAGGAGTTCCTTATCTTTTTGGTGGAATAACTCCAAGTGGTTTTGATTGCTCTGGATATATTAATTATGTGTTAAAAGAATATGGATATTCAGTACCTAGAACCGCCGCAGATATGTATGCCTCAAGCAATCTTACAAAGGTAAGTAAACCTGAAGTTGGAGATCTTGTCTTTTTTACTACATATAAGCCGGGTGCATCACATGCTGGTATATATATTGGTAATAGTGAGTTTGTTCATGCCTCATCATCTAAAGGTATTTCAGTAAGTAAGCTAGACGAATCATATTGGAATACCAGATATCTTGGTGCCAAACGTCTGGAAGGGCTGTCTACTTATTTAAACTCTGTTGATGCAGAAGCAAAGCAGCTTTGGCAAACAACTTCACAGCATTTTTTGACTTCAGACACAACAACACAAAATCAAGACGTGTTATCAACATATAACGAAATTCGTAAGCAAGCTGATAGTGGAGCTGCGAAAGAATATGTACTAAGAACAGCTCATGTAATAGATTCAGTTAATTTATCGTCGAATCTAGCAGGAAGCACAAAACAATTAACAGACACAATGATTACAAATCAAAGCTTAACAGATGAATCAGTTAATTTATATCATCAGCATTCATTAAATATAAAGAAAAGCGAAACAGTATTCAGTCGTTTATACGGTTCAGAGCTTCGTAAGCGATTTAACAATGAATCAATCACACCAGCTAAAATTGCTAAAGAAACAGTAATCTACGAGGTATCTATGTACGGTTTACTAGATACAATTGAACAAACAGTAGAAGCTGGAAATTTAGATGAAGCTGGTAATCTACTGGAAAAGTATGATAGACTAGAAAAACGAGCGAATGAAATTAAAGCCTATGGTAATACACTTCATGCAGGATCTTACCAAAGCCTTAATGAAATAAGAACACAGCTAGAAGAACGAAAGAAGGCTGTTGAAGAGATCATTCTATCGAACTAATAGGGGAGGAATCTGGCATGCGTAAGCTTTGTCTAAGCCTATTGATGATCGTCACGCTTGTTTTAAGTTCTATTAATCTATCATCAGTAGAAGCAGCGTACGATGAGTTATCGTATCAAAAGAAAAAAGAATTAATTGTTGAGGTAGCGAAACAATATAATATACCTCCTGAAATTTTAAAGGCCATTGCTTATAGCGAAACAGGCATGAAACAATTTGACAGTAACGGTAATCCGATTGTCAGTGATGACGGCGGAATCGGAATGATGCAAATCACTTTATCTGACCAAGAATTAGCAGATAAACAGATTAGTAAGGAAAGGCTACTTACGGATACAGAGTACAACATTAAAATAGGTGCTCAAATCCTGAACGAAAAATGGGGTTATAACTTCATCCCGAAAATCAATGATCATGACCGTTCGAAAATTGAGCATTGGTACTTTGCAGTTTGGGCTTATAACGGACTATCAAAACGTAACGACCCAAATGAACATGCTGAGCCTTATCAAGAAAAGGTTTTTGATTATCTTAGAAGAGATAATACGGGCGTGAAAATTACAGCAACACCTAAAATCGAAACGTCTTATAAGAGTGATGGAACATTACAGTTTACAAAGCTTCAATATAATATTGATAGCTGGAACACACCTTCTGTACAGGCCATGGAAGCTGGAGATGTAGTTTATACATCTAAAAGCAGTTTGGCTAACGGTGTATCAAACCTTCGTGACTACCATGATACAGTTGGTTCCTCTATTACTGACAAAATTGAGCCGCTAAGTAAAGTGAAAATCTTAGCTGGACCATATGAGTCTACTAGTTCAGCAAACTTCTTTTCCTTCTTTAAAGTAAGTGTTAATGGTAAAGAAGGTTATATGGCAACATCGAATTTACAGGGAATGGAACCAGCAACACTTACAGTTCCTCATGCAACGTTCCCGACAAATCATCGTCAGCCGGTTGGTAGAGTGATCATTCGTGATGATGTTCCTTTGTTAAGAGATAATAAAGATGGTACGTTCACTATTACCGAAACGAATGAAGGAAACCCTACACTTGTAAAAGGTGAAATGATTAAGCTATTCGGTGCCATGGGTGATTACTATAACGTTGGTGGAGACTACTATATTAAACGTTATGATCCAAACATGGTTGTGATGATTGCTCGAGCTAACACAAGAGAAAATATTAAGCTATTTGTTTTGAAAGATGGTAAATTAACAGAACAAGGAACAACCTACGGACCAGGTCATAATCTAAGAGTATATGATTATGATAGCCAATATGTCTACGTTGGCGGATCTGAAGAAACCGGATTACAGGTTCTGAAAAATGATGGTTCTGTCCTACTTTACAAAGGTTTTGCGACAGCTAAAAAGCCGGTAAACATGTATGCGCCAGATGGCTCTATTCACAAAGTCATTCAACCAGGCGAACGTGCTAGAGTTTATTCAATCGATGGTGACCGTTTATATGTCGGTGGCGGATACTACCTACCGAATGATAAAGGCTTAGTAAACTATTCCCCGCATTAAGAGGAATAAAACCCCACAGAAGAAATTTTCTGTGGGGTTTTTTGTATATTAAGAGAAAAGATATGAAATTCTTCCTTCTATTAAATTTGCTATAAAAATAAAAAAAGAACTTGGATCATAAAATCCAAGCTCTTCTCTCAAGCTATTCCGCCTTCTGCTCTCCAGTCAAAGGATACACCTTCCACTTAGATAAATCAGGCTGATGATTTACTATCAAATCCCTTGGGAAGATAAATGTCCAAGGCTTACTTGTGTTTGCTTTTACTTCTAATTTATTTAGTGTAAACACACCTTTTGCGACAACTTCTTTGTTAGCATCCTCAACAACAAGTGGAAGTTGTTCAAGATGAATGTTCTTTAAGCTGCCGTTTCGAATAAGAAGGGTCACAACAAGATTTTGTTCATCGTTGAATTTTGCTTCAAGCCCCATAATGTTCACTTCGTTTTGCTTAAGAGGAGGCATTTTTGCAACAAGCTGTTTGAAATGTTCTTTGCGTTCCTTTGATAGGTTTTCTTCCCAGCTTTGTTCTAGGTCTAGCTGATGGATAGCGTTTGGTTTCTTTTTAAGTTCGAAGGCAATTTGCCAGTCTTCTAAGGAGATTCCTTCTTCATTGTTCCAGCTAGATTTTTCAAAAACAAATGACCAAGGGCGGCAGCTGTTTGCAGGAAGCTCTCCGAATTTTTCCATGTCGAACGTTTCTCTGGCAACGGCCTGTTTGTCTTTGTTGAGAATTAATAAATCTAATAGCTCAAACTTAATTCCTTTAGGAAGGGTATTACGAATAAATGCTGTGACATAAATCAAGTCATCAAATTCTTCTAGTTTAATTCCTGTAATCGAAATTTGGTTTTCTTTTAGCAAATCTAGTTGATTGTGATGAAATTGATAAACGTAATATTCTTGCTTGCTTAAATCCCAGTCAGGATGAATGGATAATGTTGTTTCAACAGTTTCAGTTGTTGTCACGTTACTCATCCTCCTTTTCTATACTTTTTTTGAACGCATATACTTTTGTTGCCATATTGTATTGGAAGCTTGTCGTGCTTTCGTTGAAAAGCTCGAAGCCTTCCATCGTAAATAAACGATACGGATCTTCTTGGGCATAGCCACGTAAGTGAATGCCTTCTTTTAGGCTTTCGATGCGTTCCATATGCTCAAGCCACATTTGATCTAATGTTTTGATCATAATATTTCTTACCTGATTTTTCACTGTTTCGTCCTCTAATAGCTCTGTTAGAGAAGCAAAGAATTCATTTGCAGTCAGCTGGATTAGCTCACGTAATTCATCTTCTTCAAGATCAACAAGTTCATTTTTGTTTAGTGTTAATCCAAATAACTCATTGATTTGATAGATGAAAAATTCAAGTTTGTCATCTTTTAGGTCAATATCATTTGTTACAGTCGTCTTAACAAGGTAATCAAGATATTCGTTCAATTCGCTTTCAAATTGCTCAGTAATATCTGATGTGTTAAGCAATTCATTGCGTTTACTATAAGTTACTTTACGCTGTTGATCAAGTACATCATCAAGCTTTAGTAAGTGAATTCTTGATGAATAATGACTGTTTTCAACTGTATCTTGTACGGTTGTTAAAAATTTCAACGGATTTGGACTAAGAATTAAACCTTCTTCGTTTGTTTTGATTTTTTTCTTATATTTTTCCAGCTCTTCATCGTCAAATTGATTCATTAAGTGATCTTCTAATGACAAAATAAATTGCGTTGAACCTGGATCACCTTGTCGGCCGGCACGACCTCTTAGCTGCATATCAATTCGTAGGCTTTCGTGTCGTTCTGTACCAAGAATATAAAGGCCACCAAGCTCAGCAACACCTTCCCCTAAAAGAATATCTGTTCCACGACCAGCCATGTTTGTTGCGATTGTGATCATGCCTTTTTGACCAGCAATTGAGATCATCTTCGCTTCTTCTTCAGCACTTTTTGCATTAAGCAGCTGGTGTTTCACATGTTCTTTTGTTAACAATTCTGAGATGGTTTCTGATTGCTCGATCGAGGTTGTCCCGATCAAAATTGGTCGACCGGTTTCGTTAATCTCTTTGACCAGTTGTACGACTTTATTATATTTAGACTCTAGGTCCTTATAAATTAAGTCTTCTTGGTCAATACGTTGGTTAGGACGGTTTGTTGGTACACTTACAACATCCATGCCGTACGTTTCTAAAAACTCTTTTTGTGCAGGAAGGGCGCTACCTGTCATACCACAAAGAGTTGAGTACATTCTAAAGTAGTTTTGAACGGTAACAGACGCTTGTGTAATATTTTCTTCATTAATTTGTAAACCTTCTTTAGCTTCGATCGCTTGATGAAGACCATAGCTTAAGCTTCTGCCTTCCATGACACGACCTGTGAAGGAGTCAACCAATTCGATTTTACCGTCGCGAATAATATAATCGCGATCTTTTTTGAAAATAAAATGTGCTTGTAATGATTGATTAATGAAATGATAAAGTACTTGGTCGTTAGCACTGTAAATGTTATCAATTCCAAAAGCTTTTTCAATTTTAGCAGCACCTTGCTCTGTTAAGTGAACTTGTCTGTAAGAAAGATTCAATTCATAATCTTCTTCTTTTTTAAGAGATTTAACGAGCATAGACGAAATGGCGAAAAGCTCTGATGAAATGGTTGATTTGTTCGCAATAACTAATGGTGTTCTTGCTTCATCAATTAATGTGTTATCAATTTCATCGATAAGGGCAAAATGATGACCTCGTTGAACCTTGTCAGCTTCACTAAGCACCATATGGTCACGTAAATAATCAAAACCGAACTCTGTTCCAGTTCCGTACGTAATGTCAGCTTCATATGCTGATTTTTTCTCAGCAGGTGATAAATCAGCAACATTTAAACCAACGTTTAATCCAAGGAATTGATGGATTTGTCCAATTAACTCAAAATCACGTTGTGCTAAGTATTCATTAGAAGTGATAACATGAACACCTTTTCCTTGAAGAGCAAATAAATAACTTGGAAGAGAAGCCATTAATGTTTTCCCTTCACCTGTTTGCATTTGCCCGATGTTACCATCAGTTAAAACAAGACCACCTAATAGCTGAACGTCATAATGACGCTGATTGATGACACGTGATGCTGCTTCTTTTACAACAGCGAAAGCTTCAACACGAATGTCTTTTAATGTTTTGCCGTTTTGTATTGCCTCTTGAAAGTCAGCGGTTTTTGCCCGTAACTCTTCATCACTTAAAGCTTGTAACTCAGTTTCTAAAGCGTTAATTTGTTTTACTAGTTTTTCTAACTTTTTTATTTCAGAACGAGACTTTAATTTTGTATATTGATTTAACATAACTGACATGTCTGATTCCCCATTTTTCTCTAATGTTCGACCATAATTATATCATAACAAGCTGTGATTTTTCCTACTACTTCCTCTTAATTGGTAGGGAATTAGAGGAAATGTTTCGAATATTAACCGGGTTTAGTTTAAACAATTTGTTATTTTTAAAACTAAAAAGAAGATTTCTGGACACACTATCTAGGAGGTTACGCTAGAAATTGTCCAAATTACAAACATTACGATTATTACAATTAGAAATAAACGACAGCTAGTGACAATTATCTCATAAATTGTGGTAGAATATCATAGATTGTAGAATTTTGATTAGTTATAAAGGAGACGATTCTTTTATGAAAGTACCTATGCTCGATCTTTCAGAGCAATATGCGACTCTACGTGATGAAATGCTTCAAACATTAGATGAGGTTATGAAATCTTCGCGCTTTATTTTAGGCGATAATGTAAAAAAATTAGAGCAAGATGTTGCTACATATAGTAATGTTCCTTACGGGATTGGTGTTGCAAATGGTAGTGACGCTTTACATATTGCACTTCAGGCTAGTGGAATAACAGCTGGTGATGAAGTGATCACAACTCCATTTACATTCTTTGCAACAGCAGGTGCGATTGCTAGATGCAATGCGACTCCTGTATTTGTTGATATTGACCCTGTTACATTCAATATTGATCCTTCTAAAATTGAAGAGAAAATTACAGAAAAAACAAAAGCGATTATACCGGTTCACCTTTATGGTCAATTAGCTGACATGAATCTAATTATGGAAATCGCAAAAAAACATAACTTATACGTGATTGAAGACGCCGCACAAGCAATTGGAGCTACATACAAAGGAAATACAGTTGGGCAATTAAGTGATGCAGCTATATACAGCTTTTTCCCTACGAAAAACCTAGGAGCATATGGCGATGCAGGTATGATTGTTACAAAGCATGAAGATCTTGCAGAAAAAATGCGCGTGATCAGAGTTCATGGAAGTAAGCCAAAGTATTATCATCATGTACTTGGGTACAACAGCCGTTTAGATGAAATGCAGGCTGCGATCTTAAATGTGAAATTCCCACATTTAGATGATTGGAGCGAAAAACGCAGAAAGATTGCGAACCGTTATACTGAATTGTTAAAAGCTTCACTAGGTGAGCAAGTTGTTACACCTGTTGAGGTTGAGGGGAACTACCATGTATTCCACCAATATACAATTCGAGTTGAAAAACGTGATGAGCTTCAAAAGTTTTTAGGAGAACAAGGCGTTTCAACAATGATTTACTATCCACAGCCGTTACACCTTCAACCTGTGTTCAAGGATCTTGGATATAAAGAAGGCGACTTCCCAATTACGGAAAAAGCGGCTAAGGAAGCCATTTCGTTACCAATGTTCCCAGAATTAACGGAAGAACAACAACAGTATGTTGTTGAGTGTGTAACGAAATTTTATCAATAAAAGTCTTTTATAGGACTTTTTGAGAGAACATGCTTTTGGAAAGAAGCTCGCCAAGAGGCGGGTTCTTTCCATTTATCCAATTGAAAAGAAAGGGTAAATATAATGTCCGAAAAAAAAGAATATCTGTTTTATAAAAATCTAGTGTTTTTTTGGAGAAAAAAGTGGCTACTTATCGGTATTCCATTAGTCATTTGCCTCATTGTGTCAGCATTTTCAATGTTTAGTAGTCGGGAGTATGTTGGGAAGGCGATTTTTTATACTGGTGATGTACCAGATGATTTTTTAACAGACCCTAAATTAATGGAAGCTAATTATATTGATGATAGTAAAGACGTTGATGCAGAGTTTTCTGTGATTAAAAGTAAACAAGTTCAAATTAAAGTGGTAGATGATAACAAAGATGACGTACATAAAGAACTAAGTTCGCTGATCACATCTTATACAGAGGATTTACTAGAAGCTTATAATATAAGATTTAATCGAACACAGGATACAGTGGATGTATACGAAAACAGTCTTGAAGAAAATGAAAAGCTTATTGATAGGTACTACGAGGCCATTGAGGCTGTTAAAGAAGACGCAGTTCCAGATACAGACCTTTTAGCTGCAGTTGCTACAAAGGAAGAAATAATTTATGAATATGAAACCTCAGTAAATAGAATGATAACCGACTTAGCCTTATTTAAGGAACCGAAACTTATTAGCGAAAGCATCACTCAATCAGACAATTACTTAGTTCAAAATGCAGTTGTTTCTTTTGCACTGAGCTTTTTTCTAATGTTAGTTGTTTTATTGCTTTGGAGATACATTCGTGAAGCTAGGAGGGCATTAAATGATTAATTTTGCGATCGTAGGAGCAGGGTTTATTGCTCAAAAACATATTGATGCGATTAAAAATGCTGAAGGTGCAAATCTAGTGGCAATCTGTGATACAAATGAGCAGCGCCTTGAGGAATATAAGGATTTATGTAAGGTGTATACAGACTTAAATGATATGCTGGAGCAACAAACAGATATTGATGTTGTGAATATTTGTGTGCCATCGGGTCTTCATTATAAGCTAGCTGAAATCATTGCGGCTAAAGGCAAACACATTGTTATGGAAAAGCCAATGGCGTTAACGAGCAGTGATTCTGAGAAAATTATCTCAATTGCAGAGGAAGCGAATATCAAGCTTTCTGTTGTTCATCCAAATCGTTTTCGTCCAGCAATTCGTGCTCTGCAAGATATTAAATCAAAGGGCATGTTTGGTAAGCTGAGCCATGCGAATGCAACGGTTCGTTGGAATCGCGGTCAAGAGTACTATGACCAAGCTACTTGGAGAGGAACGAAGGAGTTTGACGGTGGTGTGTTAATGAATCAAGCGATACATAATTTAGATCTTTTAATATGGTTCATGGGGCCAGTTAAATCGGTTCAAGCAATGGCCGCAACTCGTCTTCGTAACATTGAAACTGAAGATGTAGCTGTTGGTGTTGTTGAATTTGAAAGTGGTGCTTTAGGTGTGATTGAAGCAGCAACAACGATTTATCCAAAAAATCTTGAAGAATCTCTATCGATTTTCGGTGAAGCGGGTACAGTAAAAGTAGGCGGACCGAACGCGATTTATTTCGAAACATTAAATGTAAGTGATATAAACGAAGAAGAAAAGAACAAACTAATCGAAACTATTAAAGAAGATCCATTTGGCAAACCTGGTCATCAGTGGATTATCGAGGATATGGTTCGTGCAGTTGAAACAAATACAGAGCCAGTGGTAACTGGTAAAGACGGACTAGCACCTGTAAAGCTTATTGAAGCGTTTTTAGAATCAGCTGAAACAGGCAAGAAAGTCTTTTTACAATAAGGAGTGAAAATAATGTCTCATTTAGATTCGATTTTAGCAAAAATTGAAAATAAACAAGCAGTTGTCGGAGTTGTTGGTTTAGGATATGTAGGTTTACCGTTAGCGGTTGAAAAAGCAAAAGCTGGCTTTAAAGTGATCGGTTTTGATGTACAACAAAGCCGTGTTGATCAAGTAAATAACGCTCAAAACTATATTGGTGACGTTGTAAACGAAGATCTAGAAGAAATCATTAAGTCTGGTATGCTTGAAGCAACAACAGATTATAACCGTATTACAGAAGTAGATGCTGTGGCGATTTGTGTACCAACACCACTTGATCATCACCAACAGCCTGACACTTCTTATGTAGAGAGCTCTTCGAAAGAAATTGCCAAGTATGCACGTGAAGGCATGTTAGTTGTTTTAGAATCAACAACATACCCTGGAACAACAGAAGAAATCGTTGTACCGGCATTAGAAGAAAAAGGCTTAGTGTGTGGAGACACAGTATTCGTTGCTTACTCTCCAGAACGTGTTGACCCAGGTAACAAGCAATTCAAAACGAAAAACACACCAAAAGTTGTTGGTGGTGTAACAGAAAATTGTACAAAAGTTGCGTCTGCATTATACCGCGCTGTTCTTGAAGGAGACGTGTTTGAAGTATCAAGCCCAGCTGTAGCGGAAATGGAGAAAATTTTTGAAAACACATTCCGTCATATCAACATTGCATTAGCAAACGAAATGGCGATTCTTTGTGAAAAAATGGGAATCGACGTTTGGGAAATGATTGATGCTGCAAAAACAAAACCATACGGCTTTATGGCGTTCTATCCAGGCCCTGGTCTTGGTGGTCACTGTATTCCAATCGATCCATTCTACTTAACATGGAAAGCACGTGAATACAACTACCACACTCGTTTAATCGAGCTTGCTGGTGAAATTAACAACTCAATGCCTGAATTAGTTGTAGATCGTATGATGCGCATTTTAAACCATGATGGTAAAGCACTTCGTGGAGCAAAAGTTGCGGTTTTAGGTGTGGCTTACAAGAAAGATATTGATGATGTTCGTGAATCACCAGTTTTAGATATTTTAACGATATTAGATAAAGAGGGTGCGGATTATACAGTGGTTGATCCATTTGTACCAGCATTCCGTTTAATTGATAAGCAAATTGAAACAGTTGCTTTAACAGAAGATCTATTATCTTCAGCTGACTTAGTATTAGTTGCAACAGATCATACAACATTTGATTATGAAATGATTGCAAACAGCAGCCGTGTTGTATTTGATACTCGTAATGCATTAAAAGATGTTGAGAGAAAGCCAGAGAGATATATCAAACTGTAATAAAGACGGGAGCGGATCGTATGAATAGTATCCATTCAACAGTAGTTGTGAACGATTCAGTTACACTCGGTCACTTTAATGTGATCGGCGAAAATGTAAAGATCGGTGAAAACGTAACAATCGGTAACCATGTAACGATTTATGATGGCACAGTGATTGGTGATAATGTTCGTATTGCAGATGGAGCTGTATTAGGAAAACAGCCTTCACCGGGGAAAACATCAACTGTGAAGCTTTCAGGAGCTGTTGCACCTCTTCAATTAGGAGATGATGTAACAATTGGTACGAATGCAGTGCTTTATGCCGGCTCAACAATCGGTTCTTCAACACTTGTTGCGGACTTAGCAAGTGTACGTGAAAACGTAGAAATCGGACCTGAGTGTATTGTTGGAAGAGGCGTAACGGTTGAAAACTATGTGAAAATCGGTCGCAGAGTAAAAATTCAATCAAATGCTTACATCACAGCATACACAACGCTTGAAGATTTCGTCTTTATTGCACCATGTGTGACAACAACAAACGATAACTTTATGGGACGTACGGAAGAACGCTTCGATAAAATTAAAGGTGCAGTAGTAAAACGCGCTGCACGTGTAGGAGGCGCTTCAATCCTTTTACCAGGTGTTGTTGTGGAAGAAGAAACATTTGTTGCGGCAGGGGCTTTGGTTACAAAAGATACGGAACAAAAAACAGTAGTAAAAGGGTTCCCAGCTAAACCTGTACGAATGGTTGAGGAACGGGAGCTGTTATAAGGTGTTACAGAAATTAAAAGGCTTAGGAGGGGATTCCCTCCTTTATGCGTTAATGAATGTTGGTACGAAAATGATTGCATTCATTATGATGCCGGTTTACACACATTTTTTAACTACCGCAGAATATGCACCAGTTGATATTATTGACCGCTGGACTTCGATGCTGCTGTTTTTAGTTATATTAGGAACAGATTCTGCGTTAGCTTTTTATTATTTTGATACGAAGGATGAAAACAAGCGAAAAGTATATGTACAAAATGTATTAAATATACGATTAGCTATGGTTTTATTTCTTTTTCTTGTTGTTGTCCTAGTAGGTCCGTTTTTTGCAGACACCTTACTAAAGTCAGATAATGGACTTTATTTGTTGTATTTGAGCATAGCAATTTTATTATTAGATACATTATCAGCACTTGTATTAACGGTGTTAAGATATGAGTTTAAAACACTAAAGGTTGTTATTCTCACTGTTTTGAAAATGCTATTGGTAGCAATTGGCTCCTATCTTTTCCTTGAACTGGTCATCGAATCTGTTGAAGGAATTATTTATGCGCGCATTATTAGTGGAGTTCTGATTGTCCTTTTATTGGCTCGACCTTTAGCTAAAGCGATCAATTTTAAGATTGATAAAGAGGTATTCAAGGATTTATTAAAATACGGATTACCACTAGTGCCAGCATCTATTGCATTTTGGGTGATTTTAAACTCAAGCTCGTTCTTTTTAGCGTTTATGAAAACAGCTGAAGATGTTGGTATATATGGGGTTGCGACGAAATTTGCAGCACTGATTACACTTGTCACAAGTGGGATACAAATGGCGTGGAGACCTTATTCAATGTCATTAAAGGACAAGCCTGATAGTAAAGAGCTTTTTTCGAAAGTGTATCTGATTATTTTAATTATGGGAACAGTCGGGGTACTCGTTGTGGCAACCATTATGCCTTATGTTATTTTATTGCTAGGAGATGGGTATGAATCTGCTTATCAATATGTAGCACTGCTTGCGGCCGCAACATTTTTAAACTTCTACTATTTAATTATTTCAGTAGGAATTTTCTTTCAAAAGAAAACAAAAATTATTTCTTATGCATTTATGGCAGCAGCTGTTTTGAATATTGTATTAAATCTTCTGTTGATTCCAAAGTATACAATATGGGGAGTCGTTGTTGCTTTCTTAGTGTCAAATATCATAGCGGTTATCTATATTTTTATCAAAAGTCAAAAAATATACTATGTACCAGTTTCATACTGGAAAATGTCTTTAATTTTTCTTATCATGCTTATCGGCACGATCGGGATTGTTTATGTACAGGAAAATGGATTATCTCCACTATACATCGTTTTAGCTTGGGGAGTATATCTTGTTACCCTGCTTATCACTCGTGTTGATAAAGAGTTAAGAAAAAAAACAATCCACGAAACAGCAAATTAGGTGATTGACTTGGAAATCAATAATGTGAGCCTGACTCTTTCAAATAGCTGGTCACAGTTAAAAATAGACAATAAAGAATTATATTTTAGGGGATACTTTTACTATCAAGATAAGCTTTTTACGAGTAATACTCTTGATGAACTCATTCAACTATCCTTTCATCGTGAGTTTTTTGAGAAAATCAAAGGTGAATTTGCGCTTGTTTATCATGATACTGAAAAAACAATTGCTGCGGTTGATCGTAAAAGAACAATTCCTCTGTTTTATCAACAAAAAAATGACCGACTAATCATTAAAGATCAGGTTTCACCAAGTGATGTTGATACTGAGCTTCATGATTTATCGGTTTCTGAATTTCTTTTAACAGGGTATGCTGCGGGCAATCGTACTCTTTATCACGGATTGTACCAAGTTGAGGCTGGTCAATTTCTTATTTTTAAAGGAAAAACTCTCACCCAAGAAACGTACTTCCGATACTATCATTCTCCAAGAGAAATGGATGTTTCAGAAGCGGCAGATGAGTTGGCCAAACTTTTTCATCAAACGTTTGATCAAATGGTTAAGCGTATAAAAGATAAAAAAGTGATTATCCCTTTAAGTGGGGGATATGATTCTCGTATTATTGCTCTGTTGTTAAAGGAATATGATGTAAAAAACATCACAACCTTTACATATGGTGTTCCAACAAGTAAGGAAGCGGTACGGAGTAAGGAAATTGCGAACCGTCTTGGCTTAGATTGGTCTGTTTTTCCATATACAAAAAGCGATTGGTTTCAATGGTATCATTCAGATGAGTGGAGAAATTATCAAGATTTCGGAACGAATTTATCATCAATCGCCCATATTCAAGATTGGCCGGCAGTGAAAAGTCTTCTACAAAAGTTAGAAGCAAAAGACCATGAATATGTGTTTATGCCTGGTCATTCAGGAGATTTTATCGCAGGAAGTCATATTCCGTATGAGTTAATGATTGATCGTTCATACACAGTAGACGAAATTGTTCAGGAAATCATGAAAAAGCACCATCGCTTATGGATGACGAATGATGATCAGGTCACGAGGGCTGTACATGCGTCTATTGCTGAACAACTTCAGGGGCTACCTTTTGAGAATCGTGAAGAAGCAAGTGCATTGTTTGAGTATTGGGATTGGAAGGAACGACAAGGGAAATTTATTATTAACTCATTAAGAGTGTACGAATTCTATAATCAAGGTTGGGAAATTCCACTTTGGGATGACTTGCTCGTAGAATTTTTCCTAAAGGTTCCGGTTGATCAACGTTTTAAGAAATACTTATATGATTATACCTTGCATCAAATGTATCCGGATTATTTTGATAAGCCGAGAAATCCGGTTGGAAAAACGACTTCTTATAAAAACAAATATGGGGCACTCTATCCTCTGTTAAAGAAGGTTTATAATAAAAAAGAGTTGTACAGCCGTTATCATAAAGATCCGATGGAATGGTACGGAATTACGGGTAACTATGTTCAATATCTTAATTCACTATCATTTAAAGTAAAGGGAAGCAAATATCATACTCCCTATAACATCAATTCGATTCTAGTGAAAAATTATATTAATAATTTAAAGGGTTGATAATATGAAGATTGTAACGATACTTGGGGCAAGACCACAGTTTATTAAAGCAGGTCCTGTTTCCCGTGAAATTAGAAAGCAACATACAGAAATCATTATTCATACTGGTCAGCATTATGATGCCAATATGTCTGATATCTTTTTTGAGGAATTGAACATTCCAAAGCCTGATTATCATTTAAACGTAGGATCAGGTTCTCACGGTGTTCAAACGGCGAATATGCTAACAAGCATTGAAGAAATTATCCTAAAAGAAGAACCTGATTATGTGTTAGTGTACGGTGACACAAACTCAACATTAGCAGGAGCACTTGCTGCATCAAAGCTACATATCCCAATTGTTCATATCGAAGCTGGCTTACGTAGCTTTAACAAAAAAATGCCTGAAGAAGTTAACCGTATTTTAACAGATCACGTGTCAGAATTTCTATTTTGTCCAACAGATACAGCTGTCCAAAACCTTGAAAAAGAGAACATTACAAAAAATGTTTTTAACGTTGGAGACGTAATGTATGATGCGGTTATGTATAATCAAGACATTGCCGACAAATCAACGTTAATGAACGACTTGGGCTTAACAGAAAAAGAATTCTACTTAATTACAGTTCATCGTGCTGAAAACACAGAAGATCCTGAGCGTATGAACAATATTCTTGATGCATTTAGCAAGGTTGAAGGAACAAAGGTGTGGCCAATTCACCCAAGAACAAAGAACAAGCTGAAATCATCTGTTATTGATCTTGACGCTATTCCAGGATTAAAGGTTATTGAGCCAATCGGATACCTGGACATGCTTTCTTTAGAAAAAAATGCGAAAAAGATCTTAACAGACTCTGGCGGTGTACAAAAAGAGGCTTACTTTGTGAAGACTCCATGTGTGACGCTTCGTGATGAAACTGAGTGGGTTGAAACATTACATCAAGATGCAAACATCCTAGTTGGAGCAGACACAAATAAAATCTTAGAAGCAGTTCAAGCACCATGTCACTCTGACTACCCACCAATATTTGGGGATGGAAACACCTCCGAAAAAATTGTTAAAATGATAAGCGACAAATAAGAAAGAGGGGCGCTTAATGGTTGCCCCTTTTTTTGATGAGATGGTGCCTGGCACTTCCCGATTTTTGTTGAATGGGGGAGGGGGTGGTGCCTGTTATTACCCGAATTCTGAAAAACTCAGTTAGGCTATTTTCGCAGGTATTGTTGTTGATTCTAGTTATCTAGTCCCTTCAACAATATTGGCGAAAGAAGCTTCAATTTTAGAACATCAAAGCTGGAGGTCTAATCAAGTGCTATATATCACGATTTGGCTCATTGTAGCTGTTCTATCTTTTTATTTGTTTAAAAAGTCCGCAGGAACGATGTCCATATTAAAACCAAATTTACTTTCTCTTGTCTTCTATTATTCATTATTTATTTCTTCCTTTATTGGTAGTTTACTCATCGCCTTGGACATTGATAAGCATTATATGATTAATCTCTTATCAGACGATCGTTATCGTATGATTGGCTTTTATACGATTTGTTTTGTCATGGTGATGCTGCCATTGTCGATGTATTTTGTGTCAAACTTGATTGGTTTTCGAGCGGAAAAGGAATTTGATACTTATTTGAAAAGTCCTATAGTCATTCAGCAAGACAAATTAACGTATCTAGTGTACTTAGGATTAACAGGACTTTCTCTTTTATCAATTGCCTACACAATCTATTATTTAGAGGCTATTCCAATTGTTGAATTGTTGTTAGGAAGCAGCAATTTGGCAGAGCTTCGTATTGAAGCTGCCCGAGGCTTTCAGGGAAACACACTAATTCGTAATATTTTTGCAATTGGTCTAACGCCGATTTTATCAATGATTACGTTTATTTATAGCTATAAAACAATGAAAATGAAATGGATTGCACTTTTTCTTATTACATTTTCATGCTCAGTGTTTATTCAAATTTATGATTTGTCAAAAGCACCAATTTTCTTTTATCTATTAATGTTTATTTTATTACTGCTTTACCTTCAAGTGATTAAGCTTACGTGGTCACGTGTGATTGCTCTTGGGACAATAGCCATCGGTGGAATTATTGTTTTATATGTAGTCATTCAAGGTGTGTCCGATCCAAGTGCATTTTTAGATTATAATCGTGGTCCGGTCGGTCGCTTAATTCTTACGCAAATTGCTGGATACTACATGCATTTAGAGCTATTCTCTGATAAAATGCCGCTGTTAATGGGACAAAGCTTGCCATCTTCAATCATCGGCCTTTACGATATTGAACAAATACGTTCAGCTCGTTTAGCGATGGAGGTTTACTTCCCACAACGTGTTGAAGAGGGAACAGCAGGGGTGTTAAACACTTTATTCGCAGGTGAAGCTTTTGCGAACTTTGGATATATTGGATTAATACTTGGTACCGTTTATGTTGGCGTGTTTATTCAATTGATTTATATTGCGTTTCTTCGTTTGCAAAAAAATCCATTGTACATTGCCTTGTTTGTGTATTTCACGGTAAACATACCAAGGGTGGTAATAGGTGGATTTACAGATTTCCTTCTTAATACGTTATGGGTTGCGATATTAATTGTCTTGGTTGCGCCTTTCATTTTCTTGAGGCTGTTAGAGTTTATTAGTCAGAGGACGGGGAAATGGACGTCGGTGAAGGAGTAATAGAGGTTTTGTTTGGGTGGCCCTATTCACTTGGTGAATGGGGTTTTTAATGTTAGGGGGGACAAGGGAATTGTGGGGGGATGAGTCGTCCTTTTTTAACCGATTCTCTCATAATTGAGACATGATTTAGCTTGTCATTCATATATATGTCCCGATACTGGTGCTATTGAGACATAATATAGTTTGTCATCCACAATTATGTCCCGATACTGGAACTATTGAGACAAAAAATAGCTTGTTATCGATAATTATGTCTCGATACTGGTAGTATCGAGACAAAAAATGGTTTGATATCGATAATTATGTCCCGATACTGGTAGTATCGAGACACATAATAGCTTGTTACCCACATATATGTCCCGATTCCCGTACAATCGAGACACAAAATAGCAAGTCATCCACAATTATGTCCCGATACTCGTACTATTGAGACACAAAATAGCAAGTCAT
>NZ_JBLUOI010000064.1:0-28886 GCF_048059995.1 Metabacillus sp. YM-086
TTTCTGTTTTACTTTCTTCCGAAAGTGATGATGAGGGTCTCCCCAGTTCCGTTAACTACTTTCCTAACATGTCGTTCATACCCTTATCCCGAGAGATTCTTCGGTGCTGCTCCTCCAAGTTCTTCACACCTTCCATGGTCTTCGCCCATTTACTCAAGGCTCGACTTCTCCTTAGCCACAAACATTGGATGCTCTTGACGAGACGGCAGGATTCACTTTATGTTACAACCTGTTAGTTTGCTTGCACTCTCAAAAGAGTTACTTTGTCACAGGGCTTCAACCTTAGGATTTCTCCACCAGTTGCCTGTCAGCTACCGAGCGTCTTGGAACTTACTCGGGTCGGACTTTCACCAACTAGCAATTAACGGCTTGCTGGGCACGCAGGAAAAAAAGCAAAGCGTATTGTGCTTTGCTTTTTTTATACAGTTATCTTACTTACTTAGATCGCTCATAGGAATCTAATAAATATTGAACGAGCTTCTCATCTTTTGATAAATGAACAGAATAAGTTCTTTTAACAAAGCGTTCTGCTTCTTCATAGCTTGAGAATTGATTTGAAAGTAACTTATGATTTTTTTCGATATTCCAAATATCTTCTTTATTTTTGTAAAGTAAGAATTGATCCTTTTCAGCATTTTCGAAATGCGAACAATGATTTTTTAAGTTCATTTTATTGTGAATGAAGTCTGTGCGTAATGGCTTTATTGAAAAAGGTTTTTCAATAAATTCTTTATAAGCATCGATTGTTAAGGAACATCCAGCTGCTTTTGCATGCCCCCCACCACCATATCTTGAGGCAATTTCAGAAACATCAGTATGATCATGTATTGTCCGAAAACTAATCTTTTTATTTCCCATATTTAATATTGAAATACAATCAAGGTGTGGATGTTCCTTTCCTAATTCATTTCCTAAGTCAGAATGATAAGATTCAGCGTGAACAATCCCTATACATACATCACCTAAAAACGATTGCACTAACTCTCTTTTTTTACGTCTAATGTAACGTTCCGTTTTCTTTTCTTCAATATCGAGAATTTTCCCTTCAAACTCACTAAATGAAAAATGATCAAATGTTAACAACCTATCTAACATGCTAGCTTCAAACTCTTCTATTGATTGCATATATAGAAGATCATTTAATCTTTTAGCTTGAATATTCTCATTCTTTTCCCATTCCCACGTATCATATTGACGTACTAGTTCAACATACTCATCCAAGATTGGTCGAGACGATATAATGTTGTTCTCAACTAAGTAGGAATAAAGAAGTGATGTAGCAGAAGCCAACTTTCCTTCTTTTTCTTCTACCTTCACGATTCCCCACTCATACTGATTACAGTGAAGAGCTGTTTTATGATGATCAATTAATCTTATCTGTCCTCCATTTTTGGAGAACTTTTCTAACTTCGCCTCATTTTCTTTATTAACAGATAAATCAGTTATGTATACTTCCTTATCTAAGTCCTGCTGATCAAGCAATTGCTCAACATGATAATCTAAACTATTGACAGAATGGTAATGTACTTCAACATCTTCCTTAAACGCAAATTTAGCAAGAATGCCACAACTTACCCCATCTAAATCATTATGTGATAATAAAATTTTTTGCATAAATCCACCTTCTACCTCAACATGGTTAAAATTGATTTCAATATATGTAAGTATTTGTTTTAATGATTGATCTATTCAATCTATTTTAAAATTTTTACCTATTTTTAAAACAAAAAGAGGATACAAAGGACCAGATAGGCCCAATGTTTCCTCTGTTTTTTAATCACATACTCTTTTACCGAGAATAACTAAATCTCGTTCTACACCATCCATGTTTGCAATTCTTGGTAGGTGTGCCCATCTTTCAAAATTGTAGCTTTCAAAGAGCTTAATACTAGGTGAATTGTGACCAAATACAAATGCTAACAACGTTTTTAATCCCAGCTCGGGACTTTGAGATATAGCCCGCTCCATTAAAACACGAGCGTAGCCTTTTCCGTGAACGGAAGGATCAAGATAAATACTTACTTCTGCTGTTGCATCATAAGCAGGTCTCCCATAAAAAGATTGAAAGCTTAGCCAGCCAACAATAGTGCCATCCTCTTCTAACACCCATAATGGTCGTTGATGTGCGTTATGTTCATGAAACCACTTTAATCTGCTTTCTACAGTCACCTCTTGTAAATCAGCTGTTGCAAGCTGCCCTGGAATAGAGCTGTTATATATTTCAACAATCCTAGGAAGGTCATCAAGATTTGCATCTCTTATTCTACGATTCTGTTCACTCATATTCTGTCTTTCCTTTCGTCAAATAACGTCGTCTTCTTATTATAAAATAAAAAAGGGTAGACAAAAACTACTTTTTTGCTTCCGGAACAAAAATTGTCGACAGATGTCGAGCTTTTCGATCATTTGATGGTTCATTATCTAATACTTTTTTATATACTTGTGAAAGTTCTTGAATAAATTCTTGAAATTCTTGATCTGTTAAGTACACCATAGCCTGCCGATAACTTACTCCATCTTTTATTAGATCAATATTTTCTTGGTTTAAATAATTTTCATACTGTCCAAGTAGATGAGTCATAAAGGTTAAAAATAAGTTTAAATGTTCATCTTTAGATAATTTTGTTAACTCTCTCTTATTAGATACCTCATGTTCATTTAAGGCATAGATTTTTTCGACCGTACCTCTTATTTGGTTCTCCTTTACAACTTTTAAAACTTCAGCCTCTAATAATTTATTTAGATGACGATATAATGTTGCTTGTGGTACATCTGTTAATCTAGCTGCAATTTGCTGAACAGTATATTCTTTGCTTCCTATTAGTGTTTGAACGATTTTCATTCTTACTGGATGAAGGATTAGTTTAGCTTTTGAATCCACTGAGGTGACTCCCCCTTATAAAAATAACCTCTATAACACAATAGTTATCATTATCAATTATAATAATAATATACTTCATGTCAAATAATATAGATTTTCTACTAAAACAAAAAAGAATGACAGTTTCCCGTCACTCTTCAACGAATTATTCAATCACTTCAAAATAGTCTTTGTAATACCCACCGACTTTACCGGTATTGTCAATAACAAAGAAAAATTCCTCTGTTTCATTTTGTACATCATACTCATTTCCTGCTGTTAAAGCTCGATCTACCATATATTTTTCAGCATTCGTATGAATACATTTTACTTTCTTAACTGCTTTAGAATTTTGCCATGTTTTATGTATCATATCTATCACCTCTCTTATTTCTTCTTTTATTTTAGCTGATAATAGTTAAAAAGCCAATTATTGTGGAATGGCAACTTCAACAGCCACACTTTTCTTTTTCATTTCATATTTTACATAAAGTAAGATTGGCAAAGCGACAATTGTTATCATCACTAAAGTACCAAAAAGATAAAATGGCTTGTTCGCTCCAAATTGCTCTAATAAAATTCCGCCAATCCATGGACCGATGACATTCCCAAGTTGTGTAAAACCCATAGCACCAAAATATGTTCCTTTTAGATCAGGCTTTGCAAGCTGATCGATAAGTAAATCTGTCATAGAGAACATTAAGATTTCACCAATCGTAAAAATGATCATCATCATAATTAATAGTGGCAATTCTTGACTAAAAGCAAAACCTAAAAGTCCTAAGCAAATGACCACATTCCCAATCATTATTGAAACAAGCGGGGAATATTTTTTTCCAATTTTTATTAATGGAAATTGCAAAACAATAACTGTAATTGCATTTAAAGTTAGTAAATATGAAAATAATTCTGCTCCATTTTTGAATAACTCCGAGCTTGAAAAGTATTGCGGCAGTGTTGAGCTAAATTGAGAATATCCGGTAATACATAATACAAGTCCAACAAGACTATATAAAAAAATATGATCTTTACGGACAATTTGGACTGCATCTTTTAATTGAACAAGGTTATTATTCGTTATGTTTACTTTGTCATTGTATTTCCTCAACGTATATAGTAAAACCATTCCATATAGAAAATACGTTATTCCCGCAAATATAAATGGAGTTGTGCTAGCAGCTGCCCCAAGTTTAAGTCCGATTAACGGTCCAAATGTAACACCGACATTTATTGCTGTATAGCGAAGATTGAAGATCACTAAACGATTTTTTTCAACCGTTAAATCTGAAAGCATGGCCCTGGAAGTTGGTTCAAAAACAGAACGACATAAACCGTTTAATGCATTCATCATAAAAAAACCTAAAATGGAATGAGTAAAAGCAAACCCTACAAAAACGAGTCCCCAAGCAAAAACAGAGATTAACAGAACTCTTTTTCTTCCCCATAAATCTGATAAATATCCACCATAAAAGCTTGATGCAATGCCAACAAGAGAGCTAATTGCGATGATAGCACCTGTTGTAGACGGTGATACATGTTTTTCCTGTGTTAAGTATATGGCTAAAAATGGTATACACATCGATGTTGCTAAACGTCCAAATAAAGTCCCGATTAAAATATTCAATGTAACCGGACTAACATCTTTTAACTGTTTCCACATTATGTTCCCTTCCATCTTCTAATAGAATAATAATTTATTATACCTGAAAATGGAAAAAAGAATAGTAGAAAAATAGATAAATCGTTGGGTTTCATAACAATCAGAATGACCGCATAATGTATGGAGAGGTGAACGAAGCTATGTATACGAATGAAAGTATTGATCAGAAGATAGAAGAAATGATCGAAAAATTAAGAGCTACTCAACGAAAAGATGGTTCTTGGAAATACTGTTTTGAAGGCGGATTAATGACTGACGCTTTTATGATTATAACATTGCGTGCTTTGGATATAAAAAATGAAGAAAGGCTAATACAACGACTAACAGATCGTATCTATTCGTTACAAACAAGCTCAGGGGTATGGAAGGCTTATTCTGATGAGAAAAGTGGGAACCTTTCTATCACCATACAAGCATATTGTGCTCTTTTATATTCAGGTTACTTCACACAAGAACATCCTGGTTTAAAAAAAGCTGAAGCATTTATCTTAAAGAATGGTGGATTGGGTAATTCCCATTTTTTGACGAAATGGATGTTAGCTGTAAATGGACTATATCCATGGCCAACTCTATTTTATATACCGATGACCTTCCTTCTAATTCCACCTTCATTTCCCTTAAATTTTTATCAATTCAGTAATTATGCCAGAATTCATTTTATTCCAATGATGGTTGCTGCAAATAAAAAATACACGATTAAATCAAGTTATACACCAAACTTGAATCACCTGATTATTCGTTCTTCTTCTGCTAATGAAAACTGGGAACATCCATTTGCAACACGTACCAATTCATCGTTTACAAATGAAATGAACAAACTTCTGCGACTACCTGAATATTTACACCGTTTGGGCTATCAAAAAGCAGAGAGTTATATGTTAAAAAGACTTGAAGATGATGGAACTCTTTACAGCTATGCTAGTTCAACCTTTTTCATGATTTATGCCCTACTATCTTTAGGCCATAAGCAGTCTTCTCCAACGGTATTAAATGCTATAAACGGATTAAAGCATTTAATTTCAACCAATTGTGAAGGTATTCATCTTGAAAACTCAACCTCTACTGTTTGGGATACAGCCTTACTTAGCTATGCCCTTCAAGAAGCAAATGTTTCCAGCACTTCACCAATGATTAACAAATCTGTAGAATATCTCTTATCAATGCAGCATACAAAAAAAGGTGATTGGAAAATTCATAACCCTAATATCACTCCAGGTGGATGGGGTTTTTCCCATAATAATACTATTAATCCTGACAATGATGATACCTCAGCAGCATTACGAGCCTTAACACGTCAAGCACGAAAAGAACAAAAGGTTCGCAATGCTTGGTATAAAGGAGTTGCTTATCTTCTCTCTATGCAAAATGCTGATGGTGGATGGGCAGCGTTTGAAAAAAATACAGATTTTGAAATGCTCACTTATCTTCCTTTAGATAACGCAGAGGACGCCGCTATTGATCCGTCAACTCCTGACTTAACGGGTAGAGTACTAGAGTTTTTAGGAAACTATGCTGGATTAACAAAAACTCACCCAAGTGTAAAAGCGGCAATCAATTGGCTGATGGAAAATCAAGAAGATAACGGCTCTTGGTATGGAAGATGGGGAGTTTGCTATATTTATGGAACTTGGGCTGCCGTGACAGGATTACTAGCTGTTGGAATATCCCCCACATCACCTGCTATAAAAAAGGCAATCAATTGGCTGGAAAGCATACAATTAAACAGTGGAGGTTGGGGTGAATCATGTGCAAGTAGTGAGGAGAAAAGATATGTCCCCCTTTCATTTAGTACCCCTTCACAAACATCATGGGCATTAGATGCATTAATTCAGAGTAGAGCCTTTTCTAAATTATCTGTACAAAAGGGTATATCTCATTTAATAAATGACTCCTCTTTTACCGAAGAAGGAAGAACATATCCAACCGGCATTGGACTACCAGGGCAATTTTACATCACTTACCATAGCTACAATCTACTTTTTCCATTACTAACACTTGCACACTACCAAAAAAGATCATAACAGGTTTATTTAGAAAAAAGATCAACCTTTTAGGAAAAGTGCATATATTGTCTACGACTGATGTCAGGGAGGGAGAAATAATGTCAGAGCAGTACATCTTATCTATGCAAAAATGGTGTGAGGAAATTTTAGAAAGTTATCATCATTCCTATGATGAACTAAGCCGAAACCATCACAAAAATACATTAGAAAATTGGAAAAGTGAGCTTGAAACCTTTCAAGCCCAACTACACAAAGATGAATTTCTCGATAACAAGGACGTTTATGAACGTGCTGATCAGCTTTTCACACAGTTTGAAGCATATTTTGAAGCTGAAGGTAATGAACAAGAAAGCATATTACGTGCCCATAACGAAGCAGGAACGGTTCCAATTGGAGGTCATACGTTACCACCATTGCCGTACAGTTATGATGCATTAGAGCCTTATATTGACCGCGAAATTATGAGATTACATCATGACAAGCATCATCAAAGCTATGTTGATGGTTTAAATAAAGCCGAAAAAGAGATGCAAAAAGCTCGTCAAACAAATAACTTTGAATTAATTAAGCATTGGGAACGTGAAGCAGCATTTCATGGTGCCGGTCATTACCTCCACACAATCTTTTGGAATGTAATGAGTCCTAATGGCGGTGGTATGCCATCTGGAATGTTAATGAGAGAGATTAATCAAACATTTGGAAGTTTCGAAAAATTCAAAACTCACTTTTCAGAAGCAGCCAAAAATGTTGAAGCAGTTGGGTGGACAATTTTAGTTTGGGCACCACGTTCCCGTAGATTAGAAATTCTTCAAGCAGAAAAGCATCAAAACTTAAGTCAATGGGATGTTATCCCCCTACTTACATTAGATGTCTGGGAACATGCCTATTATCTTCAATATAAAAATGAACGAAAGAAATACGTTGAAAATTGGTGGAATGTAGTAAATTGGCGTGAAGTAGAAAGACGTTTTCATGAAGCACAACAACTAAAATGGAAACCATTTTAGTATAGAAAAAAGGCAGATTATCTTATAAAGAAAAATCTGCCTTTTTTGATTCTATATTATACCTAAAGCATCTAAAAAGACAAAGATAATAACAATCGGTGATACATACTTTAATAGCAGATACCAAATTGTAAAGATCTTCTTGCAAAGAGATGACCCTTGTGAAAGTTCATCAAATAAAACTTTTTTCGATATCTTTAATGGAACAAATATTGAAATTAAAAGAGCACCAAGTGGCATAAGAATATTGCTTACTAGGAAATCAGCAGCGTCAAAAATAGACTTATCAAACAAGGTTATGTGTCCAAGTAGTCCGAAAGAAAGTGCTGATGGAATTCCTACGATAAAAATGGATATTCCTACTAACCAAGAAGCTTTTATCCTTCTAGAATCATTCCCCTTCGCGATTGGAGCCACAATTATTTCGAGCATTGAAAAAGCAGATGTTAAAGTAGCAAATAAAAACAATAATAAAAATGCAATCAAAAAGATTGTTCCAAACGGCATTTGATTAAACACTGTTGGCAATACATTAAACAATAACACTGGACCTGCATCCGGAGCTAAACCAAAAGAAAACACGGCCGGAAAAATAGCTAATCCTGCTAAAAACGCAACTAATAAGTTGAGAACGACGATCGATACGGCCGATTGTGGTAAATTTTCATTCTTAGACAAATAAGAACTGTACGTTACCATAACTGATACCCCTACACTTAGGGCAAAAAAGGATTGTCCCATTGCATATAAAATCGTCTCAGATGTTACGTTTGTAAAATCAGGTTTTAAAAAGAAAAGAATTCCTTCCATGGAGCCATCTAGTGTAATAGAACGAACAATCAAGATGACAAATAATATAAACAAAGCAGGCATCATAATTCGGCTTGCTTTTTCAATCCCATTTGAAACACCTTTTGAAACAACAAAGCTTGTAATAAGTAAAAATAATAACTGTGCAAAAACGGTTAAAAACGGATCCGAAATGCTAGTACCAAATAACTCACCATACTCCTGCTCTGTTAATCCACTAAGATTTCCTGTTACTGCTTTAAATAGATAAATTAAAATCCAGCCACCCACTACGCTATAAAAAGACAACAAGATAAAACAAGTCACTACACCAAGTCTTCCAATTAAGTGCCAAGAGGAATTCGGAGCAATTTGTTTATATGCTTGAATGGCATCTTTTTTCGTACTTCTACCTATCACAAACTCTCCTAATAGAAGTGGTAGTCCTACTAGTAAAGTAAATAAAATAAAGATTAGAAAAAATACACCGCCCCCACTAGTCCCCGCAACATAAGGAAACTTCCATATCGCTCCTAAACCAATTGCAGACCCGGCAGCCGCAAGAATAAAAGAGAGCTTCGACGACCATTGTTCTACAGAATTATTCATAACATCACCTCAAAATCCTACTGATCAAAGATTTCTTTCAAAAGAATATAAAATCAACCTTCGAAAAATATATTATATAAATACACATTTTATCATTTTACTAGGATAATTTAAATTAAATTTTAAAATAATACTATCATTATGTTAATGAGTCCTAGTATTTCACATAGGTTGAATCCAAATAATGACCTTCAAACAGGAATTAACACTCTAGGATCTCCTGTTTTTTTCACTTATTTGTTTATTCTATAATTATTTCCTCAAGTAAAAGAAAAGCAACAAAAAGGCTGACACACCTAGTGCCAGCCTCCTCAAGCTTATTAAAAGACTTATCCTTCTAATAATAATGATTCTGGGTCTTCGAGCAATTCTTTCACTGTTGCTAAGAAGCTTACCGCTTCTCTTCCATCAACAATTCGGTGGTCATATGAAAGCGCAATGTACATCATTGGGCGATTTTCCATTGTATTTTCATCGATTGCAACAGGACGAAGCTGAATTTTGTGCATTCCTAAAATACCAACTTGTGGTCCGTTTAGGATAGGTGTTGACATTAATGATCCGAAAACACCGCCGTTTGTAATTGTGAAAGTTCCTCCTTGTAAATCTGAAAGGCTTAACTTATTATCACGTGCTTTCTTAGCAAGATTAAGGATTTCTCCTTCAATTCCTGCAAAGTTTAAGCGATCTGCATCACGAACAACTGGTACAACTAAGCCATCTGGAGCTGATACTGCAATTCCAATATCATAGAATTTTTTCACTAAGATTTCATTGCCTTGAATTTCTGCATTAAGCAGTGGATATTGCTTTAATGCAGCAACAACAGCTTTTGTAAAGAAGGACATGAAGCCTAAACGAACATCATGCTGTTCGAAAAACTTGTCTTTACGGCGTTTACGAACTTCCATAACCGCTGTCATATCTACCTCATTAAATGTTGTTAACATAGCCGCTGTTTGTTGAACTTCTACTAAGCGATTTGCAATTGTTTGTCTACGTCTAGACATTTTTTGTCTTTCAACCGGTTTGCCAGGTTTTTCATCCTGTACGGCTGGCGTAGTAGCTTTTGGTGCAGCTGGTTTTGATTCTTGTTTTGGTGCTTCTTGACCAGAGTGTGCTTCAACATCTTGTTTACGTACTCGGCCAAGCGGATCAACTGTTTGAACTTGTTGTAAATCTATTCCACGCTCACGAGCTAACTTACGTGCAGCTGGTGAGGCAATTGTACGTTGTTTTTTCTCATCTTCCGTTACTTCAACATTGTTTTGTTGAACTTCTTGTGGCGCTGGTGCTTCTTGTTTAGTTTCTGTTTGCTCTGGTTGTGAAGGAGAAGCTTCACCACTCTCATCAATTATCCCGATTGTTTCTCCAACTTGAACAGTATCACCTGATTCTTTGTGTAGCTCTTTTAAAACTCCAGAAAATTCAGCAGTTAATTCAACATTTACTTTATCTGTTTCAACTTCTAAAAGGTATTCACCTTTCTCAACAACATCACCTGGTTGTTTTAACCATTGTGCAATAGTTCCTTCAGTAATAGATTCTGCTAGTTCTGGTACTTTAATTTCAGCCATTGTTGGTTCCCCCTTGAGAAACTTGCTTGTTAAAAGAATCACTATTACATCTATATCAATTTAACGCGATAATATGATAACAGCAAGCCTCGCATTTTTTCAATTTAAATGATGATTAATGGTCAAATAATTATTTATTCCAAGTTAATGCTTCTGTAACAATACGTTCTTGATCCGTTTTGTGGATATTCGGATCACCTTCTGCAGGACTCTGTCTTCTTCTTCTACCTATATATTTCACCGGAATTCCTTCTGGTGCGATTTCTCTTAGTTTTGCATCAATAAATGTCCATGCTCCCATGTTTTGAGGCTCCTCTTGAACCCAAACAATTTCTTCAAGCGATGGTAAACGCTCCAAAACGGACGTAATTATTGTTTTAGGGAAAGGATATAGTTCCTCAACTCTTAGCATGTGAACCCAATCTAGGTCACCTTCGATTGTGTTTAACTTATCAGTTAGGTCTGTAGCGATCTTACCAGTGCATAAAAGAAGTCTTTTTACTTTTTCTAGAGAAGTGCCTAGTCCTGGTTGTTCAATAACTGGCTTGAACTCTCCTTCACATAATTCATTTAGATCTGATACAGTTTGTGGATTTCTAAGTAAGCTCTTTGGCGTCATAATGACAAGTGGTCTTACTTCTTCACGTTTTAGCAAGTCAGCTTGACGACGTAGTATATGGAAATATTGAGCTGCACTTGTTAAATTAGCAACTTGCCAGCTATCTTCAGCAGCTAACTGTAAGAAACGCTCCAACCTGCCGCTCGAATGCTCAGGACCTTGTCCTTCAAATCCATGTGGTAATAACATAACAAGACCAGATTTTTGACCCCATTTTGCACGACCTGCAGCAATAAACTGATCAAAGAATACTTGTGCGGCATTTGCAAAGTCTCCGTATTGTGCTTCCCATAAAACTAATGTTTCTGGGGCAAATACATTGTAACCATATTCAAAACCAATAACTGACCCTTCAGATAATGGACTATTGTGGATTGCAAATGATGCTTTAGCGTCATCTAGTCGATGTAATGGTGAATAAAACTCACCAGTATCAACATCATGTAAAACAATATGTCTCTGCGCAAATGTTCCACGCTGTGAATCCTGTCCTGTTAATCGAATAGGAGTTCCATCTGTTAAAATGGATGCAAACGCTAACGCTTCACCTAAAGCCCATTCCACTTTTCCGTCTTCTTTAAGTGCTTTTGCTCTTCTTTCTAGAATTCTCTGAAGCTTAGAAAACACATTAAAGCTTTCCGGCCATTTTACAAGCTCATCATTTAATTGAAGTAACTTATCCTTATCAACAGCTGTTTTCAACTTAGGAAGGCCACTGTTAATGAATTCCGGTAGTTGTATTTCATGTGTTTGTGCTACCTTTTTATCAGGAACTTTTTGGTATGCCTTTTCTAAAACGGTTTGAACCTCATCACTAATCTTTTCAACATCTTCTGGCTTAACAATTCCTCCACCTTGTAGTGATTTTGCATAAAGTTCACGTACAGTTGGATGTTTACGAACTTTTTCGTAAAGTTTTGGTTGTGTCATGGACGGCTCATCCATTTCATTATGACCAAAACGTCGATAACCAATAAGGTCGATTAAGAAATCACTCTTAAACTTATTTCTGTATTCCATTGCAATGAACACTGCAGCAATACATGCCTCTGGATCATCTGCATTAACGTGTACAATAGGAATTTCATATCCTTTTGCAAGGTCACTTGCATATGTTGTTGAACGGGAATCGCGACTTTCAGTTGTAAAACCGATCATATTATTCGCAATAATATGTATAGTGCCACCCGTTTGATAACCAGTCAGCTTATTTAAGTTCAATGTTTCTGCAACAATTCCTTCACCCGGGAATGCAGCGTCCCCATGGATCAGAATAGCCATAGCATTATTTTCATTTTGTTTTGGATAACCTTTTTCTGTGCGAGTTTCCTGTGCAGCACGAGTATATCCTTCAACAATTGGATCGATAAACTCTAGATGACTTGGGTTATTAGCTAATGTTACTTTTGCACGCACTGTACTTTCATCTTTAATTTGTTTATTTGCACCAAGATGATACTTAACATCACCACTCCAGCCATAGTTGATTCCAATAGAACCTTCTGATGGAACCAGTTCTTTATTAGGTGCATGTTGAAACTCAGAAAAGATAATTTCATACGGCTTTCCAAGTACATGAGCTAAAACGCTTAAACGACCACGGTGTGCCATTCCGATATTTATTGTATCAGTTCCAGCTTGAACGGCATTTGAGATTAATTCATCAAGTACCGGAACAAGCATATCTAAACCTTCAATAGAAAAACGTTTTTGACCTACAAAGGTACGGTGAAGGAATTGTTCAAACCCTTCAACTTCTGTGAGTCTTTTTAAGATAGATATACGTTTTTCCTTTGATAAATTTTCAAAAATCGCTCCTGATTCCACCATTTTTACAAGCCATGTTTTTTCCTCATAGTTATGAACATGACTAAATTCGAAAGCAATTGATTTCTTATAAACTTCTTTTAAGTATTGATATGCTTCAAGCCCATTGGTCACATGTGCAGGAGCATCTTCACATAATAGGTTTACAGGTATATCTTTTAAATCTTCTTCAGTTAAATCATATTCTTCAAGGCGAAGAAACTCATTCTTTTCATTTCGGTCCTCAAAAGGAAAAATTGCTGCGTTTAAGTGACCATATCTACGAATATTTGTCACTAATCGAACTGCTTCAGCAACTTTTTTCATTTTATCAGTACTGATTGTTTCATTTTCAGCTGATATTGTCGTGTCTTTTGTTGTGATTGAAGGAGAACCCCAGGTATCAAATATTTCTTTTAATTCTATATCAATAGAATTTGGATCAAGTTTATATTGATCATATTGTTCCATGACATAGCCGAGGTTAGGACCATGGAAGTCTTCCCAAGGGAAATTCTTCTTGCTATTGCCTTGTGCCATCTAACATTACCCCCAACGATTCATAAGTGATCAGAAATAATTTTCCTGATACGTAGGAAGGATAAAATTATCCTACGATATTAACCACTCTTACGAGTATAGTAGTATGATATTAAAACGCTTCCAATGCTATTTTAACATTGCTACCTTCACATTCCAAGATAGTTAATAGAAAAATCGAAAAAAAATGTATCTTTTTTCTTGTGGATTTCCTTAGACCGTCTAATTGTTCGGAATAATTGGAATTATCCAACAAATATATCACTATCTTTACTCCATCATACAACATATACCATGGAAAAAAGTACAATTTTTATTATTTTAATGTAAATTAATTAAATTTTTTTAGTATTAATGAAATTTATGTTTATTTTGAATGATTATTAGTGTCTTCCCTACTTTTTTAGGCTAATTTTCTTCATGTAATTTTAATAAAAACCTCTATTTTATAAATAAATTAGAGGTTTTTACTATTTTGCAAACTTTGTCACAATATGGATTTTCAGTTAGTGTTAATAACAGAGAGATACTTATTCTTCTTTCAGCATTTTTACAAATAATCTTACAGACATGTCGTTTTGGTCAACCTTTATCCTTTTATAACATTTTTAATAACAATCTCTTAAGAAGCGGATATAATTGCTCTGGGAGCTCTTCAATTTTATCGACAAACACACTATATTTCCCATAAATATTTTGTATTGTTTTTTGTGTTGCTTCATTAACTTCGCCATTTGACAAAAATACATTGATTACTTCTATACCCATTTTTCTAGCCTCTAAAACCGCTTCATGTGTATCAATGATCCCATTCCGTTCATAACCTGTTGCAGCGGGCTCACCATCTGAAAAAACAAGGAGAAATTTTTGTTTTTCATTTTTCTTCATTAGTTGTTCTGTCATATGTCTTATAGCATATCCATCACGATTATCTTCTTCTGGTGAGAGTTGCATAATTTCAGGTCCTGACTGCTGATTTAAAGAGGTCTCAAAAGAGATTACCTCATAGAAATGATTTGGCTGGCGTGTTTTTGTCGATTCGTTCGTGTCCTCCCAAAATCCAACAATTTTATGTGGGACTCTTACTGATTTTAACGTTTCATGAAATAAGATAATTCCAAGCTTTGATTGATCCATTTTATCGAACATGGATGCAGAACAATCAACTAATAGAGTAAAAACAGCATCAATATCAGGAGATTTTTCCTGTTTTTTATAAAATAGCTTCGGATTGTCATCTG
The DNA here is from genome assembly GCF_048059995.1 of Metabacillus sp. YM-086. Taxonomy (NCBI): domain Bacteria; kingdom Bacillati; phylum Bacillota; class Bacilli; order Caryophanales; family Bacillaceae; genus Metabacillus; species Metabacillus sp. YM-086. The sequence continues at coordinate 14,712 of NZ_JBLUOI010000064.1, forward strand.
TTATAATTCGGAGTAGTTTTTTGTTTAGTCTTCCAATTTGAAGATCAGACCTTGGCATTGTTCTTTTATGCTCCAATGTTTTTTGAATCATTAGCTTCAGCTTATTTTGATACACTTGAATATCCATTCGATCTTTTTGATATTGCTCAATATCTGATATTGTTGGAGTCTTAGCTTCTTGAAACACAGGTACAGCATATTTATTTTCCTTACCATACGATGCATCCCCGCTACTAGCTCGATCTTCTTTTTGATTTTCCAATGCTTTCATTTTGGAGTAATCATTTCTTTTTGCTTTTTTCGAAGTTCCTTGAACCATCGCTAGAGCCTGGTCACCGTCTTCTCCCTCACGTACAGCACCGTCTCCATTTATCGTCGTATTTGTTCCTTGTTCTAAATCGAATTGAAGAAAACTTTTTGTAGGCTTGCTTGTTTCACTATGCCATGTTGGTAATTTGTCACCATGTACATCTTCATCACCTTGCTTAGCATTCTCTAACGCATCTTTGTTTTTTAATTTAGATTTTCTTTTTAATTCATCATATAGGCTGCTAGACAGAATGGTATTGTAAGGTAGTTCCGCTAAGTAAAAATAGGTATTTAGCATATCTTTTTCCAATATTTCCTCTAAAACATCAACAATTTCTAAGACAATATCAATAACCTGCTTAGTAGAGGCTACTTCAAACACTTGAAAAAGCTTTGACTCAATATAAGGAATCGATCTGTCAATACTCTCAGATAAAGATGGGATTGACTCGATTGTGGATTGTGCTGTTAGTGTTAAATAGATACTATTAAAAAGCGCATCCGTTAACATACTTCGCTCTTGATGAATAATTAACTGACTTTGGAAATGTTTACGATAAAGCTCTCTTCGAATATTAAACGCTTTTTTCGTACCGCGTCTTTCTCTTCTGCACTTTTCCTCTAATCGAAGGTCCTCCAAAAGCATGCATAATTGCTTTGCAAAGCTCTTTAGCTTTAATTTTTGAGTCTTTTCAATAAAAACACCTAATTCTTTAAAATCAGTATAATAATAATTACCAATGCTTCTAAGATAAATATCGCTTTTTAACGCTAGTTCTGTTTCTTCCTTCTCACGGTGATCCCAGAAATGACTAACATATACTTTTTTTTCAAATGGATCTAGATATGACTGAACGCTGTAATCAACCTCAATGTCTGGATTTTTCGTTAAGCCCTTCGCTAAATCTGATAATGCCATAAATAAAAAAGAATCTACCTGTTGATCATTAAATTTTATAAATCTCAATTTTATCCCCTCACTCGAATAACGTTTCTGCTAGATTTCGAATGGCGGATTTTTCTCTTTCATCTTCGAGCTTATTAACAATCCCTCTTTCTACAGCACGGTTTGGTGGCATATAGCAAGCTAAATCACATGTATCAATAAGTGCACGAATCGATGCCGCCTCTTCTGAAACCTGCCCATTTTTTACGAGAGTTAGTAGATCTGAAGAAAGACTAGTAAACGTTTCTAATAAACGTTGATCAGACAGCTGTGATTGATTCTCTAAAACTATTTTTAGCTCTTTCCCTTGGATATATGGTACTTCAATAACAACAAAGCGATTTTTGAGTGCTTCATTTAAGGGAACTGTTCCCACATATCCCTCATTAATAGCCGCAATAACACCGAAATCTTCATCTGCACGGATCACTTCACCCGTAAATGGATTTGTAATCATTCTCCGGTAATCTAGCACACCATTTAATATCGGTAATGTTTCTGGCTTTGCCATATTTATTTCGTCTATATATAATAAATGGCCTTTTTTCATTGCCTTTACAACAGGACCTGAAACGAATTCAATGGATGTTTCACCATTTCGATTTTCAATTGTTTTGAAGCCTAAAAGAGCTTCAGCATCCATATCAACAGAACAGTTCACACTATGCATAGGTTGATTAAACAAAGATGATAATGTTTCTGCCAACTTTGTTTTCCCAGAACCAGTTGGACCCTTTAATAAGACATTTTTACCAAGAGCAAGAGCGATCATTGCATCTAGTAGAATCGATTCATCTGATGGAGTATAACCACTTTTTCCAATTAATAAAGCGTCTTCTTCATCTTTTGGTTTTAATGATCTATTTTGAATTCTCTCTTTAATTTCTACCGGTAGTGGATAAGCTTGTAAATTATTCATTGTACGCCTTCTTTCATCTATATAAAGTTAAGTTGATACGGTTTTATATCAACCATGAGTATACTAAAAAGTATATTGAGATTCAAAGAAAAGAAATAATTAAAAGTCTTAACTCTTTTAATCAAAAACGAAAAGCTACCCTTTTAAAGAATGTAGGTAGCTTTTTCTTAGTTATATGCTTTTGTTGGTATTTAGTGATCCGCAGATAATTCTATCCCCTGCATTTCCGGATGGATCTGTTACATAATCATCTGGTTTTTCATGAATAATAAAGGAACTTCCATCTTTATCCAAAAGAGAGAACTGTTCTCCTTTTTTTAATGTTACAGAAGATGCAAGAAGCTCAATATCAATCTTCCCATCTGCACCAACTTCAATATTTGGTAGATCTCCCTCATGTTGTCCTTTAGGATTATCAAAGCCATGTTCATGATTTGAGAAGCTAAGGTGATTGCCAGCAGTTGCGAAAGTTGGTTTTTCACAGATTCCTATTGAATGGATATGAAAAGCATGCTTGCCTGGTGGTAGATTTTGTCCAATTAACCGAATGGTTACACCTTCTGCTGTTTCGTTTAGAATGATATTTCCTACATTTTTTCCTTTTTGATTGATTAATTCTACTTTTTGCTGATTTAATTCAGGCTCAGAGGCTGTAATTGACTCCTTTTTAGTATGAGTGTTGTTATTAGTATTTCTTTCTGTTACTAAGACAATAAAAATGGATAAAGTCATAAGTGATATAAAAACGATAGATAATCCTTTCAACGTAAGCCCCTCCTAGATAATTGTGCTTATTAATCATTGTTGCCAGGTTCTAAAGAAATAAACGCTGAAGGTTTTCCTAAGTTAATAGAGCCAAAAAAAAAAAAAAAAGAACCAGTTCGGTTCTTTTTTCATTAAAATCGCTTAGCTCCTAAGTAACGTTGTTTCCAATAAGAGTTATTTAAGCTGGATATACTTACACCTGAACTACTAGCGTGGATAAATTGATTATCCCCTAAATATATTCCCATATGTGATGGACCTTCTTTATATGTAGTAAAGAAAACAAAATCACCTCTAGAAGGTTCATTTATTGCTTTCATCATATCCCAATACCCTGCAGTGCTAAGGCGAGAAACGGAAGTAACCTTATTTAATACATAATAAATAAAACCGCTACAATCAAAACCACTAGGAGTATTACCTGCCCAACGATATGGTACTCCTAAAAGTGACTTTGCCTCTGTTAACATTGTTTCAACCTTATTGTTTTGATTTTGAGGTGCTGTTTTTTCAGTGCTATTGTCAATAGTAGCATCTCCAGACACCTTCAAAACTTGTCCAACAATAATCACATCTGACTTAATATTATTTAATACTTTTAGCTCGGCAATCGTTATGTTAAATTTATTGGCGATTTTCCATAAAGAATCACCAGAAGAAACAGTATATGTAGATGTATTTGGATTTGATATAACTTGCTGTTTTGTTGGTTCACTCTTTTTTTCTTCTTCTTGTTTGGTTTGATTAGTTTGTGTTGTTTCCTGTTTTATGAGTAGCTTTTGCCCAACATAAATAACATCACTATTCAAATTATTTGCTTTCTTCAATTCTGAAACTGTTGTATTATATGATCTGGCAATTACCCATAAGGAATCACCGCCCTTAACTATGTATGTTACATTACTAACAGTTTTTGAAACTGATTTGACTGGTTCTGGGGTAGTAGTTTCATTAGAAGATTTTGTCCCGGGAACCTGAAGTGTTTGTCCGATCCTAAGAACATCAGTTGTTAGCCCATTAGCTTTTTTTAGTTGATCCACTGTCGTATTATATTGGCGGGATAATCCCCATAGAGTGTCGTTACTCTTTACATTAATGCTTTCGGCTTCTGCCATAGTTACAAATAATGAGGAGCTAACTACAGCTGTTGCTGTTAACCCTAATATCTTATACTTCATCTTTAAAGGTACCTCCTAGGTCTTATAAATTGATAGATTAACAACAATAAATGACCAAATATTTCATTGAATAGTAGATTTACAGTAAAACAGGAAAAAAGAAACAAAACTTTTATTTTTATCATACAAAACATTACACGTATAGACAATCATTTCTTTTAAGAAGAAGAAGCTTAATTTATAGTTAGTAAATTATACAAATAAAAAAGGCCGTATTGATTCCCGGCCTACGACCTATTATTAAACTACTTTTTTATGATTATCTAGTAATCTCTTATTTGCCCCAATTTTAAAATACTGCACACCAAAAGTGAATACTGCCACTAATGAAATCAAACCAAATACAATTACCATATATTTTAGACCAATTGTATCAAGAAATAATCCAGTACCTAATAAAACTACTTGAAACATAATGCGATCAAACATGTTTCGAAACGAAAAGAAACGCCCGTGATATTCTTTATCAATTTTTGTTTGAAAGATAGTCGCTGCAATCGGGAAAAAGCAACCAACTGCAAAGCCAAAAATCCCAAAAGAAATAAGCGACATTATTTTCATATCACTAAAGAATAATGAAAGGTGAGCCAAAGATATAACAAAGGAGAAAATAAACATTAATGTAATTGGCTCTACAAGATGTGTTATTCGTTTGACAAAGAAAGCACCGATCATAAATGAAACACCTTCTGCAGTATAAAGAAGACCTTTAATCGCAGCATCTCCTTGTGTTTCACTAATATTAATTACCATTAAGTTAAAGCCGCCAAGAAACAAGACAGGAACAAATGTCAACACAAGTGCCATCATAGCAACCGGTGTACGTTTCAAAACTGGTATTATCTCAGTAAAACTCCCTGATTTAGTACCCTTTACTTTATTTGATTCGGGTTCTTCGAATGATAATAAGTATGTTGTAGCTAATATCACAATATAAGCAATCATTGATCCTATATAAAGAAAACTAATATCCATAACAACTAATAAAATTCCACCAAGAGCTGTCCCTGCGACACGTGAGATTGTTGATACATTCATATGAACCCCATTCATTTGAATGTAATCATTCTCTTCTACTATTAAAGGTATGACAGACTGTAACGCTGGAAAATAAAAGGCTGCGCTAATTTGAATGCTGATCATAAAACAAATCATTAAGATAATCGATTCGAACTCTAATGCTAAAAACATGAATAATACACTTAAAGTTCTTCCAAATCCTGCATAAATTAGAACTTTCTTTTTTGAGTAACTGTCAATCACTCTACCAGCAAGTGGTCCAACCATAACCCCTGCAAGTAATCCTATAAACAAAATCATTGATTTCATAAAATCTGAAGGAACATATTTCTGCATAAATTCTAAGTTTCCGATAATTCCCAGCCATAAACCAAGACCAGCAACAAGTTCTCCAACCAACAAAATCCAAACATTTTTATTCTTCCACATCTTCTCAGCTTCTTCCAATAAAATTCACCTAATAATTAAACTATAACACCGATATTTTTATTTCGCTATACGAAATAAATACTTTATTGGAGATTCGAATCAGGAGTACTAATTGGATATAATGTTCCCTCAAGAGCAAATGACATTTTCCCTGTTTCTTCAGAAACAATTAATATTAAAGCATCTGTTATTTCTGATAACCCAATAGCTGCGCGATGCCTTGTCCCAACCTTTTCTTGGCCAAAGTCTTGTGAAGATAGGGGCAACACATTTGCAGCTGAGATCATATAGTCTCCTTTAATCAAAACAGCACCATCATGAAGGGGATTACCAGGATAAAAGATGCTTTCAATTAGTCTGTTTGATAAGGTTGCATTTAATTGTATTCCCTCTTGAATTAGATGATCTACATTTTGATGTCGCTCTACAACAATTAGTGCACCATGTCGTCGTTCAGATAGATTTTGAATTGCCTTAGCAATTTCTATGTACTGACTCGTAAATTCCGCAATATATGCCTTTAAATAGAAAAAAGACGCTGTTGATTGTATTTCATTAAATCGATCCCTTATTTGGGCGAGTTCACATAATAAACAATACTCCTTTTCTCCTATAGATAATTGCATTTTCTCGGCTTCTTCAATAATTTGTTCAAGTTGAAAAGAAATATGATTTTTAATAGAAGAAAACGTGTTGTGTTCATTTTGCATATGTAATCAAGCCTCCTTTTCTTTAGTCTTTTCATTGATAAAAATCTTATGTTGACTAAGTTCATGTGTATTTTTTCCAATTGAAAAACCATACTAATAATAGGAGGCGTTTACATGATTACTCATAAAATTTTACAGTATACATTTAGCATTCTTGGTGTTATTTCATTAGGATTTTTTTATTATCAGATGTTTAAAGGTGAATCAAGAAAATCTGATAATCAACCAAAGTAACATACCACGAATTTTTCATGATATAATTCTCAAGGTATTAAGTAGAAATGAGGATGTATAAATGAAAAATAACAGTTTAAAACGGGAAAAGCTTAATTATTTTTCGAGCATTTTATTTCCCATTCTTGTTACTCAGCTTGGACTTTATGCTATGAACTTTTTTGACACAACAATGTCAGGTAAAGTTCATCCAAACGACCTTGCCGGCGTTGCAATTGGTTCAAGCCTTTGGGTACCTGTTTACACAGGATTAAGTGGAATTTTACTTTCAATTACACCAATTGTTGCTCAGTTAGTAGGTGCAAAAAAGACAAAAGATGTACCATATATGGTTGTACAAGGAATATACGTTAGTATTGTGATTTCAATCATAGTTACTATACTTGGTGTTATTGTTTTAGATCCGATATTGCAAAATATGGGATTAGATAAACCTGTTTCACATATTGCAAAATGGTACCTTATTTCGTTGTCACTTGGCATCTTACCTTTATTTATTTACGCTGTATTAAGATGTTTTATTGATGCACTAGGATATACAAGGGTAACTATGTTCGTTACGCTTTGTTCTTTACCAATTAATTTTGTATTTAATTACTTATTTATCTTTGGTAAACTAGGCTTCCCTAAACTAGGTGGAATTGGTGCAGGTATTGCATCAGCTATTACATATTGGTGTATCACAGCAATAGCAGTGATCATTGTTATGAGGCAATCCCCTTTTGAAAAATATGGTATTTTTAAAACGTTTTATTCTGTTTCGTTAAAAGCATGGATGGAAATTTTAGTAATTGGTGTTCCAATCGGTTTATCTATTTTCTTTGAAACAAGTATTTTTGCTGCTGTTACTCTTTTAATGAGTCAATATAATACAATTACTATCGCCTCACATCAAGCGGCAATAAATTTTGCCTCATTTCTTTATATGATACCGCTTAGTATTTCAATGGCCCTTACAATTGTTGTGGGACATGAGGTTGGGGCGAAACGTATTAGAGATGCTAAACAATATAGTTATTTAGGTATTAGCATGGCTATCTTTTTATCCATTTTGTCAGCTGCACTTATTTATTTCTTTAGACCTGAAGTTGCATCAATTTACACAGAAGATTCTGCTGTCTTAAAACTAACACAAGACTTTTTAATTTACGCAATTTTCTTCCAACTTTCTGATGCAATAGCAGCACCAATACAAGGAGTTCTTAGAGGTTATAAAGATGTGAATGTTACATTTATTATGGCTCTAATATCATATTGGGTCATTGGATTACCCGTAGGATATCTTTTAGCAACATATACCTCCCTTGACGCATTTGGCTACTGGATCGGCCTAATATCAGGTCTGGCAGCAGGTGCTGTAGGTCTTTCAGCAAGGTTATTTTTTATTCAACGTAGAAACGAAGCTTCTTTAAGCAATTCATAACAAGAAAAACCCTCAAAGTTCAACTTTGGGGGTTTTTCTCTTAATCATTCCACTTATACGTATAATAGACTTCATTTTCAAACCAATGCATAACTTCTGGATCTTTGTTAAGGAACTTTTCTTCCATTGCTTTTAACATACCTTCTGTTTGAGAACGGTGAGCTTTTAAAGCATTTAATTTAATATCTGCTACATCTGTAATGTTTATTTGTACATCAGGCTCCCCAATTACTTCGAAACGATTTTTCGTAATTGCCATACAATACGTTATTGGTCGTTCTTCAATAGGTTTACGGCGTAATGCCCGAATAACTCCTGCCCCACAAGCATCATGATCGGGATGAACACCATGACCCGGATAAAAGGTTACAATTAATGTTGGTTTAACTTCATCAATAATTGTCTCAAAAAGATCTGCTAACTGTTCATCATCTTCAAATTCAAGTGTTTTATCACGCAGCCCGAGCATTCGCAAATCTTGAATATCCATAGCGGCACAAGCATCCATTAATTCTTTTTTTCTTATTTCTGGCAATGTCTCACGGTTGGCAAATAGAGGGTTTCCCATATTCCTACCCATTTCACCTAACGTTCCACATGCATATGTAACAGAAATTCCTGCTTTTCTTTTCTGCGCGATTAACCCAGCTACTCCAAAGGCTTCATCATCAGGATGTGGTAAGATTACTAGAACATGTTCTCTCATTAAATACACTCCTTTTGCCGATCTTATTAATTATGAAACGGTTTTTCACTTATTTGTAATGATATGGCTAACTGTCCCTCTGAATTATGCCCCGCAGTTAACAATTGGTTATGATCGTTATACACCCAATCTGTTAAACCTTCAGCATAGATCCAGCCTTCATCTAATTTCAATCCAATTCGATATGGACCATTACCTGTAATTTTAGCATGCTGATATTTTACTTTTGCATTTCGAATAAACGCAACAACTGTCATACTTTTTTCATCTTTATGTGCCGAATAAGAGCCAGTAGTTGTTTCTAAATGAATATATACTGATTTGTTTAGAAATGTATCTAAATATGCTTGTACATCTTCCGGTACAATTCTTTTCATAAGTTTGCCCCCTAAGTAGGATTTTTTGTTAAGTCTTCCATCACTTTAAGATGTATTTCGATTAGACCTAGTTTTTGGTCTTGATTTAGTGAAGAAGAGATTATTCTTTTAACCGACGAATGAAATTTTAGATGAATATTTTTACGAAGACGCGGATGAGTCATTTCATCTAGCAATTCTACTGTGATAGCATCCATCAGCGTCTCAGTTTCATTTCTTTCAATCGGCAATTTACGATTTGTCCATAACTGCCGGTATGCATGTAATAAAGCATTCGTTTCCAATATAAACCTCCACTCAAAGTTTACATCCCCAGTGATTTCCGATTTTTCAGCTTAAATTCTGCTTTTTTAAAGGATTTAGAATTTGATAACGTAAAGAACAGTAAAGCTGTCCAAATACATGAGAATGTCATCACTTCAATTTTTGTAAATGGTTCTTCATACAAGACAATACCTATAATTAAGGTAATTGTAGGAGCTATGTATTGTAAAACACCAACCATAAACAGCGGAATTCTCTGTGCTCCACTTGCAAAAAGTAGCAAAGGAACTGCTGTTGCAATACCAGCTCCAATTAAAAGTAAATTTGTTGTTACATGAAAAGATAGAAATTCAAGTTCTCCCTGAGTAGCAAGCATGATTAAATAAATTACCGCGATTGGAGTAACAGCCATTGTTTCAAAAGTAAGCCCGATTCCTGAGCTTAGTTTTGTTATTTTTTTGGTTAAACCGTACAATCCAAAACTTAACGCTAGTGTAACCGCAACAAATGGAATTTGCCCATAATGGAAGGTCATAATTAAAACACCAACTGCAGCAATTATGAAAGATAGTTTCTGCCATAAATTTAGCTTTTCTTTAAAAAACAGCATTCCAAGTAAAACACTTATTAACGGGTTTATATAATAACCTAAGCTTGCCTCAATTAAATGATCATTATTTACGGACCAAATATACACAAACCAATTGATACTAATTAACAATGATGAAACAACTAGTAAAACAATCAATCCGGGATTTTTAATCATTCTTTTACTTACATCTTTTACATTTTTCCATTCTTTCGTAAAAGTGAGCAACGCAATCATAAAAATGAATGACCAGAAGATTCTGTGTGCTAAAATTTCTTCAGGTGAAACATTGTTAATCATTTTCCAATATAGAGGTAATATCCCCCAGAGGATATAAGAAAAAGCTGTGTAAAAGAGCCCTTTCTTGTATGTATTTTCTTCTGTTGTATTCATTTCGTTTACCTCGATTCTTTTGCCTCTCTCAATCAATCTCCGATCTCAAAGTACACACTATTCCTTTTCCACCTAAGACTCATTATAAACTTGTTAGAAGCTGTCTCACAACATATTAGCTTTCTAACCTATTTCCCTTCCCCTGCATACTCTATAATATCAAATCAGGTGTAAAGGAAGTGAAGATATGTTTCCTTGGAATAATAAACAATTTCCATTTGACCAATCCGGTTTTATGAAGCATTTAAACAAGATGAACCCAAAAGACGTCGAATCCTATATCCAAAATGTTATGAAAAATGTTTTTAGTGGGGATTTTACACAAGGATTTCCTTTTCAAGGTAATATGACAGGTAACGATCCTTCAGGATTTCCTTTTCAAGGAGATTTTTCAAAAAGTGAGACGCAAGTGAAACCCCAGCCGGAAATCTTTGAAACAAATGATTTTGTTTATGTAAAGCTCCCCATGCCAAACAAAGATAACAAGAATTTAAAATTACAACATACAAATCATCAGCTTATTCTTATAAACTACCCTAAAGAAAATGAGCAATCAAAATACATGTTGCCAAGCCCTGTTAAGAGAAAAGGAACTCGAGCTCGATTTTTAGATGATTACCTTGAGATTCAATTTATTCGATTAGATGAAAGTAATATTTCTGAAATTGATATTTCATATTAATAAGAAAAAACTACCTACTTTAAGCAGGTAGTTTTTTCTCATTAATAGAAAGGATAACCGCCATAAGGAGTTCCATAACCATAACCGTATCCATATCCACCATAAGGATATCCATAGAATGGTGGTCTTGGTCTAAAGATCGCACTTCCAACTAACCCACCTAATAAACCTCCAACAAAAGGACCTCCCCAGAAAAATCTCCCACCCGGATAAGGTCTACGAAAATCATTACGCATCATATATGGTGCCATTTTTTTACCTCCTCTAAATTATACCTACACTACTTCATATTCATTTAGAGGGGTATTGGAGTGGGCTTACACCCACTTTATTAGGTAAATGACATATATTTTTTGGTTTTAGGTGTTCCGTAAATAATGGATGTCGAGTTGCTGCTTAATATGTTATTCCTCATACATCATCTTTTTTGTCATTCCACCATCTACAACAAGGTTAGTACCAGTTACAAAATCATTGTCTTCAGATGTTAAATAAAAACAAGCCTTTGCTATATCAGATGGTTTTCCGACTCTATTTGATAAATGTTGAGCATGATCTAATTCGCGAAGCGCTTGATAGTCTCCCGTTTCAATCCACCCTGGAGAAATAGCATTCACTTGAATATTATCTGAACTAAAAGAAGTCGCCAATGCATGTGTAAGGGCAACAATCCCGCCTTTTGTTGCAGCATATGCCTCAGAATTTGCTTCAGACATAAGTGCTCTTGTTGAAGCTATATTAACAATTTTTCCACCTTTGTTCATTTTCATCACTTTTGCAGCTTCTCTTGAAGCAAACATAACACTCCGTAAATTAGTATGAATCATCTTATCCCATTCTTCTACAGAAATGTCATATGGTGAATTCCATTTAGAAAGTCCAGCATTGTTAATTAAAATATTTACTGTAAGATATTTTGCTACTGCTTGCTCTATTAAATTTTCAAGATCAGCCACAATTGATACATCTGTTCTTATAAATTTGGCCTCCAATCCTTGTTCTTTACAAGTTTGTTCTAAATCCAAACCAGCTTGCTCGTCTATGTCTGCAATCACAACATTATACCCTTTCGCTGAATATTGCAGGACAAGTTCCTTGCCAATTCCGTTTGCACCACCAGTGACAATCACAGTTTTTTTCATCCCTAATTGTCCTCCTTTTGTTCAAAACAATGTTTATTGGCCCAGATTCCTATTTCATTAATAACTCCCTCTAGGTCTTTCCCTTTTTCCGTTAACTCGTATATCACTTTTACTGGAGTATCGTCGATAACAACTCTTTTTAAAAGACCTTCATTTTCCAGTTCCTTAAGTCGTTCAGATAACATCTTTTGACTAATACTAGGGATAATATCAGTTAAGTCTTTAAACCGTTTTGGTCCATCTAATAAAACATGAATGATAATGCCAATCCAACGTTTTCCCAAAACCCTAAATGCAGATTCCATTTTTGGACAAAGATTGATTTTCAAGTGATCACTCCTTGCTTCGTATCTCTTGACTCATTTTAACACTTCAATTAAGATATGTTTTATGAATAAACACTTACTAAAAGTTAGTTTATTACTTTTAGTATAAAACATGCGATACATGAATTCAACTTAGGAGGGTTTCTCATGAATACAGATTACGTAGACGATGTAAAAACAGTTATTAATAATCGGGCATCAGTTCGTCACTATAACCCAAACAAGAAAATAACAAAAGAAGAACTAACAGAGATTTTAACATTAGCAACTAAAGCTCCATCAGCCTGGAACTTACAACATTGGCATTTCTCTGTTTTTCATTCAGATGAATCTAAACAAAAGCTATTACCAATTGCCTATAATCAAAACCAAATAGTAGAATCATCTGCTGTTGTTGCATTATTAGGTGATCTTGAAGCAAATCTTAACACAGATACAGTATATGATCCGCTCGTTGATGCTGGCTATATGACATCCGAAATTAAAGAAACACTAGCAGGACAAATTAACCGAGCATATGAAAATAAAGAATTTGCAAGAGATGCAGCATTTTCAAACGCATCCTTAGCAGCGATGCAACTTATACTTGCCGCTAAAGCTAAAGGATTTGACTCTTGTGCTATCGGTGGTTTTAACAAGGATCAATTCATTGAGGAATTTTCCATCTCTGAAAGATATGTTCCGATTATGTTAATCACGCTTGGACAGGCAGCTAAACCAGCTCATAAAAGCAATCGTTTAGATGTTGAGACTGTAACAACTTGGTTGTAACAAAAGACATAGGGTGTCCCGTTAAATCTGAGACACCCTTATATTCTTTCTATTTCAATTTTTCTGCAATTGATATTGTTCGTTTTGCCTGAAATTTAACGGCTTCTTCCACATCTTCTTTCATATTCCCATCTGAATCAACTGTTACACTAGTGCCATATGGATTCCCTCCAGCAGCAAATGTCACAGGATCTGCATATCCCGGAGCAGCTACAATTGCTCCCCAATGATACATTGTTGTATATAAACTTAAAATTGTCTGTTCCTGGCCGCCATGAAGGTTGTTTGCCGAACTCATCGCACTTACAACTTTATTAACAAGCTTTCCATTAAACCAAAGACCACCTGTTGTGTCGAGGAACTGCTTCATTTGAGCTGGTACATTCCCAAAACGTGTTGGCACGCTGAAGATAATCGCATCCGCCCACTCTAGATCATCGAGTTTTACTTCAGGTACATTTTTAGTTTCCTCTAAATGATTTTTCCACGCTTGATTCGATTCAATCGCTTCTTTTGGAGCAAGCTCAGGAACTTTTAGAACCTTTACTTCTGCTCCAGTTTCTTTTGCACCTTGCTCTGCCCATTGTGCTAGCTTATAATTCGTACCTGTTGAACTGTAATAAATGATTGCTAGTTTAACGTTTGACATTCATCATCGCTCCTTTTTCTTTGGAATAATAACTTGAGGTATGTATAAAACAACCTTTAGTATATTTCGTTCTTACACATTCTTTACCACAATTTATAAATTATAATCATGTTTTTGATAAAATAAGAAAAGCAACGCTTCTTTAGGAGCGCTGCTTTCTTATCTTAAAGTTGTTCTTTTAATACAGAAATTGCTTTTTCAAGTTGAGTGTCGTTATCTTTTATTTTGTTTTGAATTAATTCAATTAATTTTATTGTTGTATCTTTTGTTATTTTCCCGTCAACAGTTAGGCCTTGGTCTTCTTGGAATTGTTTTACGACCTTTTCTGTGTTTTCATCAAAAT
>NZ_JBLUOI010000065.1:0-14387 GCF_048059995.1 Metabacillus sp. YM-086
TCTTTATATAAAGTATTACATCCTGTTTGCGGAAAGCCTATGGTTCAGCATGTTTTAGATCAAGTGTCACAACTAACTTTATCTAAAATTGTAACGATTGTTGGTCACGGAGCAGAAAAGGTAAAGTCTCAGTTAGGTGACCAAACAGAATATGCTTTACAAAGTGAACAACTAGGAACAGCACATGCTGTTATGCAGGCTGCTCCGTTTTTAGAAAATGAAGAAGGAACAACCATTGTTATTTGTGGCGATACACCGTTAATAACATCAGAAACAATGGCTGCTCTTTTGTCACATCATCAAGAGTCACAAGCAAAGGCAACAGTTTTGACAGCTAAAGCGGAAGATCCAACTGGATATGGGCGTATAGTTCGTAACGATAAGGGAACGGTAGAAAAGATAGTTGAGCATAAAGATGCGAGTGAAATAGAACGAGAACTAACAGAAATTAATACCGGTACATATTGCTTTGATAATAAGGAATTATTTGAAGCCTTAAGCCATGTATCAAACGATAACGTCCAAGGTGAATATTATCTTCCAGATGTAATTGAGATCCTACAAAAAGAAGGGAAAATTGTTTCTGCTTATCAAACTTCATCTTATGATGAAACATTAGGTGTAAATGACCGAATTGCTTTATCACAAGCAGAAAAAATAATGAAGCAACGCATTAATAAAGAACATATGAAAAACGGGGTAACATTGATAGATCCTGATTCAACATATATTTCTGCTGAGACATCTATTGGTAAAGATACCGTGATTTATCCAGGGACAATGATTATTGGGAAAACAGTTATAGGTGAAGATTGTATCATCGGACCAAATACAGAAATAAAAGACTGCCACATTAACAATGCAACATCAATTAAGCATTCGGTTGCTCATGATAGTGAAATAGGTGCTTCCGTTTCAATTGGCCCTTTCGCACATATACGCCCACTTTCGACAATATCTGATGAAGTGAAAATTGGTAATTTTGTTGAAGTAAAAAAATCTAAAATGGGCAAAGGCAGCAAAGCATCACATCTAAGCTATATTGGAGATGCAGAGGTTGGTGCTGACGTAAACCTTGGATGTGGATCAATAACTGTTAACTATGATGGAAAAAATAAATATCTAACGAAAATAGAAGACGGTGCATTCATTGGCTGTAACTCAAACCTAATTGCACCTGTTACGATTGGAAAAGGTGCATATGTTGCTGCTGGTTCAACAGTAACAAATGATGTACCAGAAAAAGCATTGTCAGTTGCACGGTCAAGACAAGTAAATAAAGAGAATTATGTCGACCGATTAAATAATAAAAATTCCTAATGGAGGTTTTCACTTTACCATGTCAAATCGCTATGGAGATTCTAATTTAAAAATATTTGCACTCAATTCCAACCCGGCCCTCGCAAAAGAAATAGCGGATATTGTTGGTGTTGATTTAGGTAAAAGCTCTGTTACCCGTTTTAGTGATGGAGAAATTCAAATAAATATTGAAGAAAGTATTCGTGGTTGTGACGTTTATGTTATTCAATCAACAAGTGATCCTGTAAATGAGCACTTAATGGAATTGTTAATTATGATCGATGCCTTAAAGCGTGCATCAGCAAAAACAATTAACATTGTTATCCCTTACTATGGTTATGCGAGACAAGATCGTAAGGCAAGAGCAAGGGAGCCAATTACAGCTAAGCTTGTAGCGAATCTTTTAGAGACTGCCGGTTCTACTCGTGTTATTACACTGGATCTTCATGCACCACAGATTCAAGGATTCTTTGATATTCCGATTGATCATCTAATGGGGGTACCAATTTTAGGTGAGTATTTCTTAGGAAAGAATTTAGAGGATATTGTCATTGTTTCTCCTGATCATGGTGGTGTGACAAGAACTCGTAAATTAGCTGATAAACTAAAAGCTCCAATTGCGATTATTGACAAAAGACGTCCAAGACCAAATGTGGCAGAAGTTATGAACATTGTTGGTAATATTGAAGGGAAAACAGCAATTTTGATTGACGATATTATCGATACAGCTGGTACTATTACATTAGCTGCCAATGCACTAGAAGAGAACGGTGCAAAAGAAGTTTATGCTTGCTGTACCCACCCTGTTTTATCTGGACCTGCTATTGAACGTATTGCTAACTCAAAAATAAAAGAATTAGTTGTAACAAACTCAATTCTACTGCCTGAAGAAAAAAGAATTGATAAACTAGTTGAACTTTCAGTAGCACCTTTAATTGGAGAAGCCATTATTCGTGTTCATGAAAAGCAATCAGTAAGTTTACTTTTTGATTAATAGAACTAAAACCTATTCAAGTCATTATGATTTGGATAGGTTTTTTTATTGCTGTAAATTATAGAATGTCGCTCCAGGCGCCATCGGCTCGAGGTCATAATCCGACTTGGAATTGAAGTTACAGAGCATCTTCTATTCCTGGTTGAATTATGCTTTTCATAGATAGGTGGGCGCCATGCGCTTTTGTATTTATCGACAAGTTTTTGCAAAAAATGTTTATACCTTTCACATTATGGGCAAACAATATATAAGAACGAATTTCGTTAGGAAGGTGTAAACTATGACAACACTACAAGCAGTTAAAAGAACTGAATTCACTAATTCTGCAAAAAGAAAGGTACGTGAATCGGGGCAAATTCCAGCAATTATTTATGGTAAAAAAGTTGAAAGTAAGCCAGTAGCTTTAGATAGCATTGAACTTATTAAAACATTACGAGAAGAAGGAAAAAATACAGTAATTAATCTAGATGTAGATGGCTCATCACATGCTGTTATGCTATATGATATGCAAACAGATCCTTTAAAGAATGAAATTGTTCATGCTGACTTTCATATAGTAGACATGCAGGCAGACGTAGAGGTAGAAGTACCTCTTCATTTGACTGGTGAAGCTCAAGGAGTAAAGGACGGAGGCGTTCTTCAACAATCATTACATGAAGTAACAATAAGCGCAAAACCAGGACAAATTCCACAAACAATTGATGTTGATATTGCAAATTTAGCTGTAAATGATGC
The DNA here is from genome assembly GCF_048059995.1 of Metabacillus sp. YM-086. Lineage (NCBI taxonomy): Bacteria > Bacillati > Bacillota > Bacilli > Caryophanales > Bacillaceae > Metabacillus > Metabacillus sp. YM-086. The sequence continues at coordinate 3,029 of NZ_JBLUOI010000065.1, forward strand.
CCTTTATATAAAGGACTTAACATCAAGCGGTCAATATCAATTTGTACAGGATGAGGAACAGGTTGTTGCGTCAATCTTACCTCCTCAGCAGGAAGAAGAAATTGATAGTGGTGAAGAACAAGAACCAGGAACTCCAACAAATGAAGAAGGCCGAGAGCATAACGAGGAATAATTTCCAGTTAGCTTAGGTGCAAATAAAGTCTAAAAGTGTCAGTTTTTCATCCTTTATATCGACTTAAAGGAAAATGGAAAGCTGGCACTTTACTTTTGTTCAGAGAATGAATATGCTAAATAAGATGAATAGAATAAAATATTAGTGAAAACTTGAACACGCGATATTGAAATAGATGATTTGATGTGGGTTAGGAGGGTATATATGAAACTCATCGTCGGGCTAGGAAATCCGGGTAGGCAGTATGAAAATACAAGACATAATGTAGGATTTAAAGTAATTGATCAACTTTCTGAGGATTTATCAATCCCTCTTGATCGCCAAAAGTATAATGGCATTTATGGAATAGGACATATTTCAGGAGAGAAAGTCATATTATTAAAACCACTCACCTACATGAATTTATCTGGAGAATGTATACGGCCCTTAATGGATTTTTATGATATGAATGTTGAGGATTTAGTTGTGATATATGACGATCTAGATTTACCTGTTGGTAAAATACGACTGCGAGCTAAAGGAAGTGCTGGTGGTCATAATGGGATAAAATCGATGATTCAGCACTTGGGAACCCAAGGATTTAACAGAATTCGAGTTGGAATTGACCGACCAACAAATGGAATGAAGATTTCAGATTATGTGCTTGGCCAATTTACGGAGGCTGATTTGCAAGGCATTAATGAGGCAATCAGTTATTCTGCAAAAGCATGTGAAAGCTGGATTCAACAACCATTTGTACAAGTAATGAATGAATATAATTAGTTAACCGGGTACGTGATGGGTTTTTAGCCTTTATCATGTATAACCTCCTGAACGAAGGTCCATACTATCAGTAAAAACATACCTTTCAGGAGGCTAAACATGGCTTTGCATTATTATTGTAGACACTGTGGTGTGAAGGTTGGAAGCCTTGAAAATCAATCACTTTCTAGTCAGCAGCTAGGATTTGATTCTTTAACCAATGACGAACGTCAAGAAATGATTACCTACCAACAAAATGGAGATATGCATGTTAAAACAATTTGCGAGGACTGCCAGGATGCACTACATAGAAACCCTGATCTTCACCAAGTGGATAATTTGATTCAGTAAGGGCTTTGGGTGATACCCAAGGCATTTTTCTGTTTTGATGTGGTGAGTCCTCAATTCAACATGTCTATGGTAAAGTACCTTACCATTTATGAACTAAAATCAAATATATATTACAGTTTAACTAATTGATCAATTGAGAGGGGGGCTCTAGTTTGAATAGTTTGCAGCAATATTTTTATCATAATGATGATTTCAAAACCGTTGTATCTGGTATTGAGGAAGGACTAAAAGAACAGCTTGTTGCGGGCCTATCCGGTTCGGCAAGAACTGTTTTTACAGCATCACTGTATCATGAACTAAATAAGTCAATCTTGATTGTGACACATAACCTCTTCCAGGCTCAAAAAGTCTATGAGGATTTGCTAAACCTAATTAAAGAGGATGTGTACCTGTATCCTGTTAATGATTTAATTGCATCAGAGGTAGCTATTGCAAGCCCTGAATTAAAATCACAAAGAATAGAAGTTCTTAATCGACTGTCAGAGGGTAAACATTCTATTGTAGTTGCACCAGTAGCTGGTGTGAGAAGATTGCTTCCACCGAAACAGCTATGGAAGCAAAAGCAATTCAACTTATCATTAGGACAAGATATCGAGCTCGATAACTATATCCAAGATTTTATTGCTTTAGGATATGAAAGAGTAGACATGGTCAGCTCTCCAGGGGAATTTAGTGTTCGTGGTGGAATTCTTGATATATATCCTTTAACAGAAGAAAATGCAATTCGAATTGAACTGTTTGATACTGAAATTGACTCTATACGTTCTTTTAATATAGATGATCAAAGATCAGTAGAAATGTTAAAAATGATAACGATTGGGCCTGCTGTTGAAATACTAATAGATGCAGAAGCAAAAAATCGAAGCATAGAAGGTATTGAAGCGGGCTTAGCAAAGAATTTAAAGAAGCTAAAAAATGAGCAACAGAAGGAAATGCTTCTTGAGCATATTCAATATGATTTGGAGCGCCTGCGTAATAATCAGTTTAGTCATGATCTATTTAAGTATTCTTCTCTCCTATATGAGCAGCCTACTAGTTTACTAGATTATTTTCCTACTGATTCAATCGTAATTTTGGATGAAATCAGTAGGATTCACGAAACATATGATCAATTGGAGCGGGAAGAGGCAGAGTGGTTTACCGGCTTACTTGAAGAAGGAAGGATTTTACAGGATATAAAGGTTTCACATTCGTATATGGATGTAATGACAAAAAGTAAACATCCTTCTATCTATCTTTCACTTTTCTTAAGACATGTGCCACATACAAGTCCACAAAATATATTAAATATATCTTGTAAACAAATGCAAAATTTCCATGGTCAGATGCATGTTTTAAAGAATGAACTTGAACGCTTTCAAAAAGCTCAATATTCTGTTGTGTTCTTAGGTGTAAATGATGAAAGAACAAAAAAGCTTGAGGATGTATTAGAGGACTATGAAATTCAGGCAAAAATATTGGGGCAAAACGATCCATTAATCGCTGGTCAAATTTCAATTGTTCAAGGAGATTTACAAACAGGATTTGAACTACCAATGCAAAAGCTTGCTGTGATCACGGAGGAGGAGCTTTTTAAGAAACGTGTGAAAAAGCAGGTTAGAAGGCAAAAGCTTTCGAATGCAGAGCGAATAAAAAGCTATTCAGAACTAGAAATTGGCGATTATGTTGTTCATGTTAATCATGGGATTGGTAAATATCTTGGTATTGAAACACTTGAAATAAACGGGATTCATAAGGATTATTTAAATATAAGATATCAGGGCAGTGATCAGCTCTATGTACCAGTTGAACAGATTGACCAAGTGCAAAAATATGTTGGTTCTGAAGGCAAGGAACCTAAGATTTACAAGCTTGGAGGAAATGACTGGCGCAGGGTTAAGAAGAAGGTTGAGTCTTCGGTTCAAGACATTGCAGATGATTTAATCAAATTATATGCTGAACGTGAAGCAAGTGAAGGATATGCATTCTCACCAGACGGTGAAATGCAGAAAGAATTCGAATTGGCCTTTCCATATCAAGAAACAGAAGATCAGATGCGTTCAATACAAGAAATTAAGAAGGATATGGAGCGTCTTCGTCCAATGGACCGTCTTTTATGTGGAGATGTTGGATATGGAAAAACAGAGGTTGCGATCCGTGCAGCATTTAAAGCTATTGCAGATGGTAAACAAGTTGCACTGCTAGTTCCAACCACTATTTTAGCTCAACAACACTTTGAAACCGTTAGAGAACGTTTTCAAGACTATCCTATTAACGTTGGTCTCTTAAGCCGTTTTAGAACTAGAAAAGAAATTACAGAAACAACAAAGGGATTAGGTAACGGTACCGTTGATATGGTTATTGGGACACATCGCCTTCTGTCTAAGGATATAAAATATAAGGACCTAGGATTGCTAATCATTGATGAAGAGCAACGTTTCGGTGTTACACATAAGGAAAAGATCAAACAATTAAAGGCGAATGTAGATGTGCTTACGTTAACAGCTACTCCAATTCCAAGAACCTTACACATGTCCATGTTAGGAGTAAGGGATTTATCTGTAATTGAAACGCCACCAGAAAATCGTTTTCCGGTTCAAACATATGTTGTTGAATACAATGGTGCACTCGTTCGAGAATCAATTGAAAGAGAAATGTCTCGTGGAGGTCAAGTTTTCTTTCTATATAACCGGGTAGAGGATATTGAAAGAAAAGCAGAAGAAATTTCTATGCTAGTACCTGATGCAAGGGTCACATATGCACACGGGAAAATGACTGAAAATGAGTTAGAATCTGTTATGTTAAGCTTCCTTGAGGGAGAATATGATGTGTTAGTAAGCACAACGATTATTGAAACCGGTGTAGATATTCCTAACGTTAACACGCTTATTGTTAATGATGCAGATAAGATGGGACTATCACAGCTTTATCAGCTGAGAGGACGAGTAGGTCGATCCAACCGTGTAGCTTATGCGTATTTTACGTATCGCAAAGATAAGGTGCTTACAGAAGTTGCTGAAAAAAGGTTACAAGCTATTAAGGAATTTACCGAATTAGGCTCAGGCTTTAAGATTGCAATGAGGGACCTTTCCATAAGGGGAGCAGGTAATCTATTGGGAGCCCAGCAGCATGGATTCATTGATTCTGTTGGTTTTGACTTGTATTCACAAATGCTGAAAGAAGCTATTGAAGAAAGACAAACTGATAAGCCGAAACGAAAAACAATCGATGTTGAAATTGATCTTCAAGTGGATGCATATTTACCGGAATCATATATTACAGATGGCCGTCAGAAGATCGATATGTATAAACGCTTTAGGTCAATTACTGAATTACAAGAGCTAGAAGAGTTGCAAGAAGAAATGATGGATCGCTTTGGAGAATATCCAGTAGAAGTAGATTATCTGTTCCAAATTGCCAAATTGAAGGTTTTTGCTATCCAAGAACGAGTTGAGTTAATTAAGCAGGATAAAGAAGTCATCACAATTCTCATAGAAGAAGAAGCCAGCAATTTAATTGATGGTCAAAAACTGTTTGATTTAAGTAATAAATATCAGCGAATCGTTGGTTTAGGAATGGAAGGTAGTAAATTAAAGCTAACAGTTAATACAAAAGGATTAGCTGTTGAGAAATGGCTTGGTATTACGACTGAACTTTTAAATGGGTTATCTCAAGTGAAAAAAGAAGAAATTCTCCAATAAAATAGGTTTAATAAGTGCGCATAAAGGATATTATTAATAGTTGCTTATCACTTTTATCTTAAAAAATCCGGTAAAGGATGTATATTACTCGAATGGTGAAGGATACTATTTTTAACAAACGATGATTGTTACATAGAAAAAAGCTCCTGTTTAATAAGAGGTTTTAATTATTATTTATGTTGTATGCAGGATCAACAATCGTCAATTTCCTATCATCCGATGAAAGTGAGGCAACGTAAGATGAAAGCAACTGGTATTGTTCGTCGCATTGATGATTTAGGTCGCGTAGTAATTCCAAAGGAAATTCGTAGGACATTACGAATTAGAGAAGGAGATCCATTAGAAATATTTGTGGATCGTGATGGTGAGGTCATTTTAAAGAAATATTCGCCAATCAGTGAGCTTAGCGACTTTTCTAAGGAATATGCAGATGCCCTATATGATAGTTTAGGTCATCCAGTTTTAATCTGTGATAGAGACACATTCATTGCTGTATCTGGTGGTTCAAAAAAGGAATACCTTAATAAGAACATCGGTGAAGTTGTCGAGCAGGTTATGGAGGAAAGAAACTCTGTTTTAAAAGCAGATGCTGGAGAAATTCAGGTCGTAGAAGGATTAAATGAAGATATTAAATCATATACGATTGGACCAATTGTGGCCAATGGTGACCCAATTGGAGCAGTCATTATTCTTTCCAAAGAGCAATCAATTGGTGAAGTTGAGCATAAGGCTGTAGAAACAGCTGCAGGATTTTTAGCTCGCCAAATGGAACAATAAGCTAGAAAAGGGGTGGCGATATTGCCACCCCTTTTGCTTTATTAAGAAGGCTATTCAAATATGCTATAATCGGATAGAGGATTTGGAGAGGAGACGGAATGAATAGTCAGAAAAACCATATAAACAAGGCCATGCAAGGTGCAATGATTTTGACTTTAGCGGGTTTGCTTACAAAAATCTTCAGTGCAGCTTACCGAGTCCCATATCAAAATATCGTCGGGGATATTGGTTTTTATATTTATCAACAAGTGTATCCCTTTTATGGAATGAGTGTGATTTTAGCAACTTCCGGCTTTCCGGTAATGATCTCAAAGGTAATGAGTGATTATGGATATGGTCATTCTATAAAGGTCCGCTCAAAAATAATGACAATTACTCTCTTGTACCTTATTGCCTTTGGCATGACTTTATCAATTTTCTTATACATATTATCAGCCCCCTTATCCATTTTTATGGGAGACATACATTTAGAACCATTGATTCAATTAGCTTCTGTTTCATTTTTAATTGTTCCCTTTGTTTCATTGTTACGAGGACATTTTCAAGCTGATCAAAACATGAATCCAACAGCTACTTCTCAAGTGGTTGAACAAGGTATTAGAGTATCCTTTATTTTATTAAGCTCATACTTTTTAATTAGAGAAGGCTTTGATTTATATATTGTAGGTCAAGGTGCTATCCTTTCTTCCATTATCGGCAGCTTAGCTGGGTTATTGATATTAATTTATATTTGGGTGAAAAAGGGTTATCGATTTAGTTGGAACCTTACTGCTCCTGTTTCAACCTGGAAAATAGTAAAAACTTTACTTACATATAGTTTAACAATTGGAATAAGTAGTTTATTGCTTATCCTTATTCAGTTAATAGATGCATTAAATTTGTATTCTCTCTTAGTAAATGGAGGTATGGAGGAAGAAGCCGCAAAGACATTAAAGGGTGTATATGACAGAGGACAGCCTTTAATACAATTAGGAACCGTAGTAGCTACTTCCTTTGCTTTATCTTTAGTACCGGCAATTGCCAATGCAAAGGTTAATAATGATGAAGGATTTATCCGTGAAAAATTAAGGCTTTCATTAAAGCTATGCTTTGTTATAGGCGCAGGTGCCTCTGGAGGATTAATTGTCTTAATGAAGTCTATTAATACAATGTTGTTCAGAAATTCATCAGGTACTGAAGTTTTAATGATACTAAGTGGTTCCGTTTTATTTACATCCATATGTTTAACTTTATTTGCAATCTTACAAGGATTAGGACATACATTCGTTCCAGCCATTGCTGTTCTTGTTGGAGCTGGAATAAAATTTATTGGTAATGAGCTATTCATACAATATTTCGGGATTACCGGAGCAGCAATATCTACATTGATAGCCTATATGTTTATATCAATTATTATGATGTTTTATCTAATAAGTAAGGGGTATTCCTTTAGGGGTAATAAGAGCTTATATAAAATAGGTCTATCATTGATTATTATGCTTGGAGTATTGTTTCTAGCTCTAGAAATGAATAGTTATTTCAATATTCATAGTCGTACTTATTCAACTATAACTGCTTTAATAGGAGTGGTAATTGGTGCCCTTGTTTATGGGATAGCAATTATTAAATGTAAAGTCTTTACGAAAGAGGAAATGCAAAGTATCCCGGTTATAAATAAAATTATAAAATAGAGAGGTACATAAATGGCGAAAAAAATTACAATAGTCGGCTTAGGAGCTGGCGATCTTAATCAGTTACCATTTGGTGTATATCAGCTACTAACAAAAGCAGAGTATCTTTTTTTACGAACAAAGGAGCATCCTGTTATTCATGAATTGGATAGCTCAATTCGTTATGAGTCTTTTGATTCTATTTATGAAGAAAATGAGGACTTTGACAGAGTGTACCTCAATATTGTTGAGACCCTTCTACAGCAGGCGGAGAATACAGATATCGTTTATGCAGTACCTGGACATCCTCTTGTTGCAGAAAAAACGGTACAGCTTTTGCTAACAGAAGGTAGAGAAAAAGGGTATATTGTAACGGTTGAAGGTGGACAAAGCTTTCTGGATGCAACCTTTCAGGCTCTGGAAATAGATCCGATTGAAGGATTTCAGTTAGTAGATGCAATGACTTTAAGCAGTGAACAGTTACAGCTACAAGGTCATATTATTATTACACAAGTATATGATCAATTAATTGCTTCTGAAGTAAAGCTAACATTGATGGAACAGTTGCCTGATGATTATAAAGTGATGATCGTTACTGCAGCGGGAAGCAGTCAACAAGAATTGAAAGAAGTTGAGCTATACGAGTTGGATCGGGAAACAAATGTTCATAATCTAACCAGTGTATATGTTCCACCAATAGCAGAAGAAAAAATTGTTTATCACCAATTTCCAACGTTCAGAAAGATCATTGCTCAGTTACGAGGACCAAATGGGTGTCCTTGGGATAAGGAGCAAACACATCAATCTTTAAAGAAGTATTTAATTGAAGAGTGTTATGAATTAATTGAAGCAATTGATAAAGATGATATTGACCATATGATCGAAGAGCTTGGTGATGTTCTTTTACAGGTTGTTCTTCATGCTCAAATTGGTGAAGATGAAGGTATGTTTAGTATTGATGACGTTATTTCCGGAATTTCAGAAAAAATGGTAAGAAGGCATCCTCATGTATTTGGAGAAACAGCAGTAAATAGTACAGATGAGGTTTTGGCAAACTGGGATGAAATAAAAAAGAACGAAAAAGGATCCTCAGAAACACAATCAATTTTAGATTCTGTAGCTGGATCATTACCTGCTTTATCTAAGGCATATCATTTGCAGAAAAAAGCTGCAAAAATTGGCTTTGATTGGCCTTCTATTGATGGTACTTGGGAAAAAGTGAAAGAGGAAATAAGGGAATTTGAAGAAGAAATCTCATTAAAAAGAGATCAGCAACTTATTATGAAGGAATTTGGAGATCTATTATTTGCTTTAGTTAACGTAGGAAGACACTATAAAATAGAGTCAGAAGAAGCCTTATCCTCTACAAATGTTAAGTTTACTGATCGTTTTAATTATATTGAGAAACAAGCCAAGCTAAGTGGTAAGGAACTAGAGAAGATGACATTAGAAGAAATGGACGAACTCTGGAATGAAGCAAAGACTTTAGATAAAAAGAGGGATGAACAATGAGACTGGATAAATTTCTAAAGGTTTCAAGATTAATAAAAAGAAGAACATTAGCAAAAGAAATTGCTGATCAAGGCCGAATTGCCATTAATGGTACTCCAGGTAAAGCGAGTTCAAATGTTAAAATCGGGGATGAACTTGTTATTCGTTTTGGTCAAAAACTAGTTACAGTTGTTATTGAAGAGCTAAAAGAAACGACAAAAAAAGAAGAAGCAACAAATCTTTATCGCGTAGTAAAGGAAGAGAAAATTAATCAAGAACCGTTCGATATGTAACATATTTTAAAGGGTAACGACCGGGGGTTTTTCCTAACTCGATGTCGGCTTATTGTTGCTAAGTTTTATACATCATTCGCTTTTCATATGGCTTGTTCTAAACCGAATTCTAATGACATACACATGTAAAAGAAAATCCTTTATTAGAATTCGGAGGTAGAATATGAGTCAGTACTATGAAAATAATGCGTCTGTCCATAAAGGAACAATTCAAGAGCATGATGTAATCATGCGAGGGAGAAAATTATTAGAAATTACAGGTGTAAAACAGGTAGAAAGCTTTGATAATGAGGAATTTTTATTAGACACAGTCATGGGTGCACTAGCAATCCGCGGACAAAACCTTCAAATGAAAAATTTAGATGTTGATAAAGGGATTGTTTCCATTAAAGGAAGCAGAATCTTTGATCTGATTTATCTAGATGAGCAGCATGCGGAGAAAGCTAAAGGACTCTTTAGCAAGTTATTTAAATGAGTTTATCAACACAGTTTTATACAATGCTAGCAATGGTAGGAATGGGAAGTTGGATTGGAGCAGCTCTGGATACATATGGTCGCTTTTTAAAGCGGCCATTAAGAGCCAGGTGGGTTGTCTTCATAAATGACTTTATGTTTTGGGTCGTTCAAGGACTGATCCTATTTTATCTTTTGTTACTTGTAAATGAAGGTGAACTTAGGATTTATATATTCCTAGCGGTGCTTTGTGGATATGCAGCTTATCAAAGTCTTTTCAAGAAAATATATTTAAGCCTTTTAGAGCGAATAATACAGACAAGCATAAGATTATATAGGGTTTTGGTTAATATTGGACGAGCGATGATTGTTAGACCAATAAAAGGACTCATTCAACTAATTATCGTCATTTTATTAGGAACGTTAAAAGTTCTTTGGAGTATTATAAAATGGGTCTTTCAATTCCTATATTCATTGGTTAAAATCTTATTAGCACCCCTAAGATGGATTTTTATCCTTTTGTGGAAACTTGTTCCTAGAGGGATAAGAAATTTCCTTATAAGAAATATTGCCAATATGGCAGGAAATTTCAAAAAAGTCAAGAATACAACTAATAAGATGAAAACCTGGTGGCAACGATTTAGGAAGAAGTAAGGAGGACTAGTATGAGTCTCGAGAGATCGAAGAAAATTACAGAGCTACAATCACAATATGCAATGGAGCAAGAGAGACAACAGCAAATTTCAAACAGACGAAAAAGAGGCTTATTCAGACGATTATTCGTGTTAGGACTATTAGCTATTATCACTTCCTCCATTATTATAACCACCTTATATAAGCAATCAGTTGCAATTGATGAAAAGCTGGAGCAACAGAATAAGCTTGAAGAAGAACTCACAAGTTTACAAAAGGAAGAAAAAATATTAAGAGAAGAAATAGTGAAGCTTAATGATGATGAGTATATTGCTAAGATTGCAAGAAGAGACTATTTCTTGTCAGACGACAATGAGATCATCTTTAATATAAAAGATTAGCCTTGTTGACACTGGATTTTTTATTTATGTATAATATAATAAAGCTTTGAATGATTTTTTATCTGTTTAAGGAGGAGCATTATTTTTATGTCGATTGAAGTTGGCAGCAAGTTACAGGGAAAGGTAACGGGCATTACGAATTTTGGAGCGTTTGTGGAGTTACCGGGTGGTTCAACAGGACTTGTTCACATCAGTGAAGTAGCCGATAATTATGTGAAAGATATTAATGATCACTTAAAAGTCGGAGATGAAGTAACAGTTAAGGTAATCAATGTAGAAAATGACGGAAAGATTGGCTTATCAATTAAAAAGGCAATCGATCGTCCAGAACGCCCAGAGCGTCCAGAGCGTCCACAACGTCAGGAACGTCCAAGAAATTCAGATCGCCCAAGATCAAGAGGAAATGATTTCCGCAACAATAGCAATAATAAAGAAAACTTTGAACAAAAAATGAATCGTTTCTTAAAAGATAGTGAAGATCGTTTAGCTTCATTAAAACGCAATACAGAATCAAAACGTGGTGGTCGTGGAGCTAGAAGAGGATAGCTTGCTGCTTTCATATACATTATTTAAAAAGAGAAAACATTATAATTGTTTTCTCTTTTTTTATACTAAATTATTTTCATATTGACGAAAGATGATTTGAATTGTATTATATTATTTGTGCCTAATAGAGGAACAGTATGGCGGTGTGGCTCAGCTGGCTAGAGCGAGCCGT
>NZ_JBLUOI010000065.1:14486-28878 GCF_048059995.1 Metabacillus sp. YM-086
TAAACATCCTGAATCATCTCCTTTGTAGGCTTGCGAGGAATGTGTCTGACAAGAGACATGACGAGCACGGTTTAACCCAAGGAGCGTTTTGATAATTATGGCGGTGTAGCTCAGCTGGCTAGAGCGAGCCGTAAACATCCTGAATCATCTCCTTTGTAGGCTTGCGAGGAATGTGTCTGACAAGAGACATGACGAGCACGGTTTAACCAAGGAGCGTTTTGATAATTATGGCGGTGTAGCTCAGCTGGCTAGAGCGTACGGTTCATACCCGTGAGGTCGTGGGTTCGATTCCCTCCGCCGCTACCATATAACAACATAATACTAAGGCCCATTGGTCAAGCGGTTAAGACACCGCCCTTTCACGGCGGTAACACGGGTTCGAATCCCGTATGGGTCATATTTTTAAAAAACTAGTTGCAGAAATGTAGCTAGTTTTTTTGTGTTTTTTAACTAGTTTAGATTCTTAAATGGAAGATATGTATATTAAGGTTAGTGAACGACAAAATTGATAAGGATGAGAAGTGGAATGTCGTTCATAAGGCGGATGAACGACAAACCCAACAGAAGTACGAAATGTCGTTCATATCCATAAAGACAAACTAACAGGAACAAAAACACAGCACATCCTCCATTAAGACAATGAATGATCCTAATTAATAATAGGAAAACACCCCATAACACAGAAACTCTATGCCTAAAAAACTCATCAAAACATTCTTTAGACTATTCTTGACCTCATACAACACAATTCACAACAATTTGACGAATAGCATAAGCAAAATACTCTAGAAGAATTAGATATTTGTCGCATACTTCAAAAACAGTCGAACGGTTTTTGGAATAGTTACCCTTCTTTTGACAAATTCCTGAATAGACCTTCGATATAATAGCACCAATATGAATAAGTGGGGGAATGAAAAATGGAAAAAGTAGAAAGAAGGTTAATGGAGCCGATATCTGATTTGGGAATGGACAAAACCCAACAAGTGTTCAATCGAATCTTTCACCGATTTTCATCTAAGCTGCAGCTTTTCCTCTTACATAAAGGAATCATTTATGCCTTGATCGGATTTTTATTGGGACGAGCTATTATTTTGTCGGAGGTATTACCTTTTGCTCTTCCATTCTTCGGCGCTATTTTTCTTATGAAGCGGGATAAAGTAGCATTAGCGGGGCTTTCGTTGATTGCTGGGGGTTTAACGGTTTCTTTTGAGGTTGCTTTAGTTATCACAGTATCTATCATTGGTTTTCTTGTTCTGAATCGTTTAGCATCCTATCTTTTTAAGGATCAGTTAAAGATATTACCATTTGTTATCTTTAGTACGGTGGCTCTGACAAGAATTGCCTACTCTTTTGCAATTAAATCGTCGCTAACTTTATATGATTATATGATGGCTGGAGTCGAATCAGGCTTATCATTTATATTAACGTTAATTTTTCTTCAGAGTATTCCATTGATATCGGCACGAAAGTATAAACAATCACTAAAAATTGAAGAGATTATTTGCATTATGATCCTTTTAGCCTCGGTGATGACAGGAATGGTAGGAGTTTCTTTTCAAAACCTGCAAGCTGAACATATTTTCTCTAGATATATTGTTCTCTTGTTTGCATTTATTGGAGGATCTAGCATTGGTTGTACCGTTGGTGTAGTAACGGGGTTAATTTTAAGCTTGGCCAATGTAGGAAACCTTTATCATATGAGCCTTCTCGCCTTTTCCGGATTGTTAGGTGGATTATTACGTGAAGGAAATAAACTAGGAACCTCAATTGGACTTTTGGTTGGTTCAGTTCTTATTTCCTTATATGGTCAAGGTTCTGCTGACTTAATGACGACATTAATTGAATCAATGATTGCGATTCTCTTATTTTTAATTACTCCCAAAGTAGTAACTGGTCGATTGGCTAAGCATATTCCTGGCACAAATGAACATGCGCATGAGCAACAGCAATATGTGAGAAAAATTCGTGATGTAACAGCGCATCGTGTTGAACAATTTTCTCAAGTTTTTAATGCTTTATCCGAAAGCTTTACTACCTTTTATGATAAAGATGAATATGAAGATACAGAACAACGAGAAACAGATCTGTTTCTAAGTAGGATTACAGAGAGTACTTGTCAGCATTGCTTTAAAAAAGAAAAATGCTGGGTGGAAAACTTTGATAAAACATATGATTTAATGCAAAACATTATGCATGAAAATAAGCAAAATACGTACCAGAATAATATGAAATTAAAGAAAGAGTTTGATCGACATTGTTCTAAGGCAAGTAGAGTAGAAGAAGCGATTGATCAGGAAATCAACTATTTTCAGGCAAATCAAAAGCTGAAAAAAGAGGTTCAGGAAAGTCGCAGATTAGTTGCTGAACAGTTATTAGGTGTATCAAATGTGATGGGAGATCTTTCAAAGGAAATTAAAAGAGAAAGAGAAAATCATTTTGTTCAGGAAGAACAGATTTTGGATGCATTGCAGAACTTTGGCATTGAAATTGTAAACGTTGATATTTATAGCGTAGAACAAGGAAATGTTGATATAGAGATGAGTATTCCTTTCTGTAATGGACATGGAGAATGTGAAAAAATTATAGCTCCAATGTTATCCGATATTTTGGAGGAATCCATTATCGTTAAAAAAGAGGAATGTGCAAACTATCCAAACGGCTATTGTCATGTTTCTTTTGGGTCAGCTAAAAGATACCGAATTGAAACGGGTGTTGCTCATGCAGCAAAGGGAGGCGGATTAGTATCCGGAGATAGTTATTCCATGATTGATCTTGGAGTTGGGAAGTTTGCTGTTGCAATAAGTGATGGAATGGGAAATGGTGTTAGAGCTCATTTTGAAAGCAATGAAACGATTAAGCTGCTTCAGAAAATATTACAGTCTGGTATTGAAGAAAAAGTGGCAATTAAAACAATCAACTCCATTTTAAGTTTAAGAACAACAGATGAAATTTTCTCTACTTTGGATCTAGCGATTATTGATTTACAGGATGGTAGCAGTAAATTCTTGAAAATTGGTTCTACACCAAGCTTTATCAAACGTGGGGATAAGATTATAAAAATTCAAGCTAGTAATCTACCTATGGGCATTATTGAGGATTTTGATGTTGATGTTGTTGGCGAGAAGCTTAAAGCGGGAGATTTGTTGATTATGATGAGTGATGGAATTTTTGAAGGTCCTAAACATGTTGAAAATTATGACCTATGGATGAAGCGTAAAATTAGTGAAATGAAAACAACTGATCCGCAGGAAATAGCTGATTTGATTATGGAAGAGGTGATTAGAACAAGATCAGGCAAAATAGAGGATGATATGACAGTTGTTGTTTCATCTATTGAGCATAATACACCTAAATGGGCAAGCATCCCTGTTTCTTCAAAGAAAATAGGATAATCATAGAGTATAAAATAAGCCCCTTCTGGCGAGTATGGTAATAGTCTATTTTTCTGTTAAGCAAAGGGAAAAATTTTGGAGAATGAAAATCATCTCTCTAGGAGGGTAAACATGGAGAAAGGTCATCTAAAACAAATTTTATTAATCACTGATGGTTGCTCAAATCATGGGGAAGATCCAATTGCAATGGCAGCATTAGCTAATGAACAAGGAATTACAGTTAATGTAATTGGTGTATTAGAGGAAAATGTAATCGACCAAGAATCACTCCAAGAAGTTGAAGGGATTGCGATGTCTGGTGGAGGAGTACACCAAATTGTTTATGCACACCAGCTTTCACAAACTGTTCAACATGTAACAAGAAAGGCTATGACTCAAACACTTCAAGGTGTTGTGAATAAAGAACTTCAGCAAATTTTAGGTAAGAGTACCTCAATGGAAGAGCTGCCACCAGAAAAACGTGGTGAAGTTATGGAGGTAGTGGATGAACTAGGTGAGAAGGCTAGTTTAGAAATTCTCATTTTAGTTGATACAAGTGCTAGTATGAAACCGAAGTTACCAACTGTAAAGGAAGCATTATTAGATTTATCAATAAGTCTGAATTCTAGAATAGGTGATAATCGTTATGCTGTGCTAGTATTTCCTGGGAAAAAGGATGAGGTTGAAAAAGTGCTAGATTGGACACCAAAATTAGAGTCTTTATCATCTATTTTTCCGAAATTATCTACAGGTGGTATTACGCCGACTGGCCCAGCAATAAGAGAAGCCATTCAGCACTTTAAGAAAAAACGCTCCCTAAAAAGTTTATTAAGAAACGAAGAAGATTACTACGATGAATCAGGCATGTAATCTTTCACCAGGAACAACGATTGTTGGAAAGTGGAATGGGGAGAGTTACACCATTATAAAAGCGCTTGGACAAGGTGCAACAGGCAATGTTTACTTAGGTGATAGTAGACAAGGTAAAGTAGCAATTAAGCTTAGTGAAAATAGCATGGCAATTACTTCTGAGGTAAATGTGCTAAAACATTTTTCTAAGGTCCAAGGTACTTCACTTGGGCCTTCTTTGCTTGATGTAGATGATTGGAAAAATCATTCCCAAAAATTAATATCATTTTATGTAATGGAATATGTACAAGGAAAAAACTTTCTTGAATTTGTTGAACAAAGAGGAATAGAGTGGTCTACTGTACTCACACTTCAGTTACTTACCAATTTGGAAAAACTTCATCAGGAAGGCTGGGTATTTGGAGACTTAAAACCTGAAAATTTAATTGTGTCAGGTCCACCACCCAAAATAAGATGTATTGATGTTGGAGGCACAACCCAGCAAGGGCGATCTATTAAAGAGTTCACAGAGTTTTTTGATAGAGGTTATTGGGGAATGGGTAACCGTAAAGCAGAGCCAACATATGACTTGTTCTCGGTTGCAATGATTATCATTAATGCTGCCTATCCGAAACGATTTAAGAAAATGAGTGATCGCGATGGGCAAGCTCAGTTAATGGAGAAAATCAATCAGCATCCTTTTCTAAATCAACATAGAGATGTTTTACAACAAGCATTATTAGGGAAATACACTAATGCACGGGAAATGAAGTCAGGTTTTATTCAGTTATTATCTAATAAAGCTAGTAAAGATAAACCTCGTTCACAGTCGTACCAAACAAGGGTTTCTAAGAAACAACAAAGCCCACCAAAAGGAAGGCAAGCAACAAATAAAAAAACGCAACCTCAACCCCAACATTCTAGAACACAAGTGAAACAGAATAAAAAGAAACAAAAGAAAAGAAGTCATATTCTTGAGACACTAGTTATATTAATAGGTGTTTTTGTTGTCTATTCACTTTATGTTTACCATGTTCTAATGTAAAAATGTTAATTTGTAGTAAAAATATGTTGAATATGTGAACGAGTCCTTTCTTTTTTGTTTTTCTTACCAGAAAAGTGGTAGGATTATTATAGGTTAAAACCATAGCAATTCGTTAAATGAGGGGAAAATGGTGAAAAATTTTGAGGCCATTATTCAAAAACAGCAATTGTTTGAGACTGGATCAACAATTGTAGTAGGTGTTTCTGGTGGTCCTGACTCTCTAGCATTGCTTCATTTGCTCTATCAAGTTAGAGAAAAAATGAACCTTAATATTGTGGCAGCACATGTTGATCATATGTTTAGGGGCAAGCAATCTGAAGATGAGATGCATTTTGTTATCAACTTCTGTAAGACATATCAAATAACCTGTGAAGCAACAAGAATCAATGTTTCTGCTTATGCTAAAACAAAAAAGATAAGTGCTCAAGTTGCTGCTAGGGAATGTCGTTATCATTTTTTTACAGAAGTCTTAGATAAATATCAAGCCGACTATCTAGCGCTTGGTCATCATGGAGATGACCAGGTGGAAACCATATTAATGAGAATGGTAAGAGGTAGTACAGGTGAGGCATTAGCTGGTATGAAAATGAAGCGACCATATCATAATGGGTTTCTAATAAGACCTCTTTTAGCCTATTCTAAGCAGCAAATTCTTAACTATTGTAAAGAAAAAGAGTTAATGCCAAGATTTGATCCAAGTAATGAGAAAAGTGATTACACTAGAAATCGATTTAGAAAGCATGTTCTTTCCTTTTTAAAACAAGAAAATCCGCTTGTTCATGAAAGATTTCGTTATTTTAGTGAAACCTTATTAGAGGATGAATCGTATTTACAGGTATTAACCGAGGAAAGCATGAATAAAGTAATCAAAAGAAAAGAAAAATCGGCTGTTGAAATGGATATCAAAAGGTTCTTAAGCCTACCTTTGCCTTTACAAAGAAGAGGGATTAAACTAATATTAAACTATCTATATGTAAATATTCCATCTTCCCTTTCTTCTATACATATTGAGAGTTTGCAGGCGCTGCTCTCGCAGAATCACCCTTCAGGTTCACTGGATTACCCAGACGGTTTAAAAGTGATAAAGTCATATCATACGTGTTTGTTTACTTTTGAACATAAAGAAGCAACAGAATATTGCTTAGATCTTACTATCCCTTCTGTTTTGTCAATCCCAAACGGAAATGGCAGCATATCCTGCAGTTTTGTTAGTGAAGCTGGGGTTCAGGCAAAGGGCAACGACATTTTTCTACTTAATAGTCAGGATCTATATGAACCTTTAATCGTACGAACACGAAAACAGGGAGATAAAATGAAATTGAAAGGCATGAACGGTACAAAAAAGGTAAAAGATATATTTATTGATGAGAAAATCCCATTACATAGCCGGCATTCATGGCCAATCGTAGAAGATGGAAAAGGGAACATCCTTTGGATTCCTGGTCTAAAAAAGTCTAGTTATGAGGCTGAGAATATAGAAGGGGATGGATGTATTGTATTACAATTTAGGAGCTAATCTTCTAGGGGGCACACATTAATGAGACAAGACATTGAAGAAATTTTAGTTACATCTGAGCAAATCCAAGAAAAGGTAAAAGAGCTTGGAGCGATCCTAACAGAGGATTATAAGGACTCATTTCCACTTGCAATAGGTGTTCTAAAAGGGGCAATGCCTTTTATGGGCGACCTATTAAAGAATATTGATACATATTTGGAAATGGATTTTATGGATGTTTCAAGTTATGGAACATCAACAGTTTCTTCTGGAGAAGTGAAAATTATCAAGGACTTAGATACTTCAGTTGAGGGAAGAGATATCCTGATCATTGAAGATATCATTGATAGTGGTTTAACACTAAGCTATCTTGTTAAACTATTCCGCTATCGTAAAGCAAAATCAATCAAGATTGTTACACTGCTTGACAAACCAACTGGAAGAAAAGCTGATATTAACGCAGACTATGTAGGCTTTGAAGTACCAGACGCATTTGTTGTAGGGTATGGATTAGACTATGTGGAAAAATATCGAAATCTTCCATATATCGGGGTGTTAAAGCCTGAGATTTATCAAAAATAATCTCAATTTCTAATTTGTTGTATTACCATGATTTTCTATGATACTATTTAAAATAGTCGTGTTTACTGTGGGAGGAGGTAAGGAATGAATCGGATCTTCCGTAATACCATATTTTATTTACTAATATTTTTAGTCATCATTGGAGTTGTTAGCTTCTTTACTGGTGCTAATCCTAAAACGGAGCAAATAACGTATAATGAATTCATTTCTGACTTAAATAATGGAAATGTAACAGAAATGACTGTACAACCGGTTCGAGGTGTATTTGAAGTAAGAGGTAAAATGAAAGGTTATTCAGAAGACGAAACCTTTCTAACGTACATACCAACCGAACAAGGATTGGATCGTGTTGATAAAGCTGCTGAAGCAAACAATGTAAGCAAATTGGATGTTGCGCCAGCTGAAGAAACAAGTGGATGGGTTACATTTTTCACATCCATCATTCCATTCGTCATTATCTTTATTTTATTCTTCTTCTTACTTAACCAGGCTCAGGGCGGTGGTAGCCGTGTTATGAACTTCGGTAAAAGTAAAGCCAAGCTTTACAGTGAGGAAAAGAAAAAGGTTAAATTTAAAGATGTAGCGGGTGCTGATGAAGAAAAGCAAGAACTAGTCGAGGTTGTTGAATTCTTAAAAGATCCTCGTAAATTCGCCGAGCTAGGCGCAAGAATTCCTAAGGGTGTTCTATTAGTAGGACCTCCAGGTACAGGTAAAACATTGCTTGCAAGAGCAGTTGCAGGTGAAGCGGGAGTGCCGTTCTTCTCAATCAGTGGTTCGGATTTCGTTGAGATGTTTGTCGGTGTCGGGGCTTCACGTGTTCGTGATTTATTTGAGAATGCGAAGAAAAATGCTCCATGTATTATCTTTATTGATGAAATTGATGCTGTTGGTCGTCAACGTGGTGCTGGTTTAGGTGGAGGGCACGATGAACGTGAACAAACCCTTAACCAATTACTTGTTGAGATGGATGGTTTCGGAGCTAATGAAGGTATTATCATTATTGCTGCAACAAACAGACCTGATATTCTTGACCCTGCGTTATTACGTCCAGGTCGTTTTGACCGTCAAATTACGGTTGACCGTCCAGATGTAATTGGTCGTGAGGCAGTACTTAAAGTTCATGCTCGTAATAAACCGTTAGATGAGTCAGTTGATTTAAAAGCAATCGCTGCTCGTACACCTGGCTTCTCGGGTGCAGATTTAGAGAACCTGTTAAATGAAGCAGCACTTGTTGCAGCAAGACAGGATAAAAAGAAAATTGACAACACAGATCTTGATGAAGCAACAGACCGAGTAATTGCTGGTCCTGCTAAAAAGACTCGTGTTATTTCTAAAAAAGAACGTAATATTGTTGCTTATCATGAAGCAGGACATACAATAATTGGTGTCGTGTTAGATGAAGCAGATATGGTTCATAAAGTAACCATTGTCCCTCGTGGTCAAGCAGGTGGCTATGCGGTTATGCTACCTAAAGAAGATCGTTACTTTATGACAAAACCTGAATTACTTGATAAAATCACTGGTTTACTAGGTGGTCGTGTAGCTGAGGAAATTATCTTCGGTGAAGTAAGTACAGGAGCACATAATGACTTCCAAAGAGCTACCAACATTGCTCGTAAAATGGTTACTGAATATGGAATGAGTGAAAAACTTGGTCCATTGCAATTTGGTCAATCTCAGGGTGGTCAAGTGTTCTTGGGACGCGATATCCATAATGAGCAAAACTATAGTGATGCTATAGCACATGAAATCGATATGGAAATTCAACGTTTCATTAAGGAAAGTTATGAGCGTGCAAGACAAATACTTACTGATAATCGTGAGAAGCTTGAATTGGTTGCTCAAACATTATTAGAGGTTGAAACACTTGATGCAGCTCAAATCTCAAGTCTTGTTGAAAAAGGCAAGCTTCCAGATCGACCGGTAACAAGTAACCAGGAAAATGGTGAAAGTTCAGAAGATGTAAAAGTGAATATTAACAGTAAAAAAGAAGATGAGCAATCTTCTGAGAAATAATAAAAAAAGGTCGATGACAAATACTGTTGTCGATCTTTTTTGTGTTTTAAAAAATGAATAAGAAGCTTAACCTACTAACCTATATACATTTTTGCTATTCTTACCTATTCACGGTAGTCTCAAATATGGAAGTAGAGTAACTTTATGATAAAATATAACAGGAATGTCAATATAAAATAGAACAGATAAAGTGGTGATCCTTTTGATTCTTGTATTGGATGTAGGAAATACAAATACTGTTTTGGGTGTGTATGAACAGGATGCTTTAAAGCACCATTGGAGAATAGAAACGAGTCGAAACAAAACAGAAGATGAGTTTGGTATGTTGATAAAGAACCTATTTGAACATGTGAATATATCCTTCAAGCAAATTGAAGGTATTATTATTTCATCGGTTGTACCACCGATTATGTTTGCGCTAGAAAGAATGTGTAGTAAATATTTTGAAATAAAACCGCTTGTTGTTGGTCCAGGGATTAAAACAGGTTTAAACATAAAATATGAAAATCCCCGAGAGGTTGGAGCTGACAGAATTGTCAATGCTGTTGCTGGCATTCAGGATTATGGAAGCCCCCTTATTATTGTTGATTTTGGAACAGCTACTACATACTGCTATGTGAATGAAGAAAAGCAATACATGGGTGGTGCTATAGCGCCGGGAATAAATATTTCCACAGAGGCTCTCTATTCAAGAGCAGCTAAGCTTCCAAGAATAGAAATTACGCGACCTGATCATATCATTGGGAAAAATACAGTAAGTGCTATGCAAGCAGGTATTTTATATGGATATGTTGGTCAAGTTGAAGGTATTGTTAAACGGATGAAAGAACAATCTAATAAGGTACCTAAAGTTATTGCGACTGGAGGACTTGCTTCCTTAATTGCTAAGGAATCTGATTGTATTGATATTGTTGATCCATTTCTAACATTAAGAGGTTTGCAACTAATTTATGAACGTAATGTTCAAGCATAAGTATTTTTTCTAAGGTGCCGGTTACAGGGTACAAAAAGAAGGGAGTTAACTATGAACGACTATTTAATAAAAGCCATGGGATATAACAATCAAGTAAGGGCATATGCAACAAGAACGACAGAAACAGTTGCCGAAGCTCAAAGAAGACATCAAACATGGCCTACAGCATCTGCAGCTCTAGGACGTGCTATGACGGCAGGAGTTATGATGGGATCTATGTTAAAAGGTAACGCAAAGCTGACCATTAAGGTTGAAGGAAAAGGCCCGATTGGCGTTATCCTTGTAGATAGCAATTCAAAAGGTGAAGTAAGGGGATATGTGACAAACCCTCAAACTCATTTTGAGTTAAATGCTCAGGGTAAGCTTGATGTTGCAAGAGCTGTTGGAACGGATGGAATGCTAACAGTCGTGAAGGATCTTGGATTAAAGGATAATTTTTCTGGACAAGTACCAATTGTTTCTGGTGAATTAGGAGAAGACTTTACATATTATCTTGTTACATCTGAACAAGTTCCTTCCTCTGTAGGAGTAGGAGTTTTAGTTAATCCTGATAATACAATCCTGGCTTCAGGTGGATTTATTATTCAGTTACTCCCAGGAACGGATGATGAAACAATTACTGAAATAGAAAATAGATTAAACAGTATTGAGCCAATCTCTAAGTTAATCCAAAGAGGTTTAACACCTGAAGAGATTTTAGATGAAGTGCTTGGTAAAGGAAATGTAAAGATTCTCGAAAAACAACCTGTTACATTCCATTGTCAGTGTTCAAAAGAAAGAATTGAAAATGCGATCGTTAGTTTGGGAGTAGACGAGATTCAGTCAATGATTGATGATGAAGGTCAAGCTGAAGCACAGTGTCATTTTTGTAATGAAACTTACCTGCTTACAAGAGAGGACTTAGAGGAATTAAAGAAAGCCGCAAGTCAATAACGATAAGTTTTATCGGGAGTTGGAGAGAGTGAGCGGGAAAACATTGTGGAGTGTTATTTTCAGCTTAGTCATTCTAAATTGCTTAACAGTTGCATATTTTATTAATCCTTATGGAGTGCTTCCTGTTAATAGTGATGAACAGAAAGATGAAGTCATTGCAACGATTGGTGAAACAACCATCACAAGAGAGCAATGGATGGCCGAGATGGAAACACGCTATGGCAAAGACACACTAAGAGAATTAGTGAACTTGAAAGTTGTTGAGGAACTCGCTGAAAAGTATGATCTATCAGTATCTGATGAGGTTATTGAACGGGAACTAACTTTTTACAAATCAATGTATACATCTCTAGATGAAGAACAATTTTCCGAAGAGCAAAATTGGGAAGAGCAAATCCGATATAGTATTTTATTAGAGGAGCTTTTAACAAAGGATGTTGAGGTTCCTGAAGAAGATCTTCGCTCATTTTATGAAAATAATAAAGAACTCTATGATATAAAAGATATCTATCACTTATCACATATTGTTGTCAAAACAGAAGAAGAAGCAAACGCCATTATCAAAGAAATTGCTGGAGGTTCTAGCTTTGAAGCCTTGGCAATCGAGGCATCAATTGATGAATTCACAGCAAATCAGGGTGGAGATATCGGCTTTATCTCTACAGACAATGATTATGTCTCGAAGGAATACTTGGAAATTGCTCCTGAGCTTTCTGCAGGAGACTGGAGTCAACCGATAAAGGTGAATATGGGTTATGCTGTTCTACTCTTGAAGGAAAAATTGGTTGGTAAAACGTATTCGTATGACGAGGTAAAGGACCAAATCCGCAGACAAATAGCTCTTGAGCAAATGGAAGGGTCTGTGACTGCAGACCCATTGTGGCAAGAGATTGGTGTATCTTGGTTTTATGAAGATGAAATAGGAAAAAAATAGTACGAATAGCATAAAAGGTTTTGACAATTTTGAATTAAATTGATATATTACTCTTATAAATCCAATAAATTTACTCGGGATAGAGGAGGAATAGTATGGCACGTGTAGCAAATTCTATACATGAATTAATTGGTGAAACACCGGTTGTAAAGTTAAACAGACTTGTTGATGATAATAGTGCAGATGTATACCTAAAACTAGAGTTTATGAACCCTGGAAGTAGTGTTAAAGATCGTATTGGACTTGCTATGATCGAAGCTGCTGAAAAGAAGGGTGATTTAAAACCTGGCGATACAATCATTGAGCCTACTAGTGGTAACACTGGAATCGGTTTAGCGATGGTAGCAGCAGCTAAGGGAATAAAGGCAATTTTAGTTATGCCTGATACAATGAGCTTAGAGCGTAGAAACCTGCTACGTGCATATGGAGCAGAATTAGTGCTAACTCCTGGAGCTGAAGGTATGGGAGGAGCAATTCGTAAAGCTGAAGAGCTTGCAAAAGAGCATGGTTACTTTATGCCTCAACAATTTAAAAATGAAGCAAACCCTGAAGTACACCGTTTAACAACTGGTAAAGAGATTGTTGAACAAATGGGCGATCAACTAGATGCGTTTATCGCAGGTATTGGTACAGGTGGGACAATCACAGGTGCTGGTTCCGTTTTAAAGGAAAACTATTCATCTATTAAAATTTATGCAGTTGAGCCTACAGATTCTCCAGTCCTTTCAGGAGGCAAACCAGGTCCACATAAAATCCAAGGTATTGGTGCTGGATTCGTACCAGATATCTTAAATACAAATGTTTATGATGAAATCATCACTGTTAAAAACGAAGAAGCGTTTGAAACAGCTAGAAGAGCAGCTAAAGAAGAAGGAATTCTTGGCGGTATCTCTTCAGGTGCAGCAATTTTTGCAGCTTTAAAGGTAGCTAAAGAATTAGGTAAAGGTAAAAAAGTATTAGCTGTTATTCCAAGTAATGGTGAGCGTTACTTAAGTACACCTTTATATCAATTTGATTAATATAAATTTAATTTATAGAAGGGGTTGACTTAGTCAGCTCCTTTTTTTATTTTAATGATCCCTAAGCTTGTGGTGTTTTTATATTTCCTCTAGGTAAGCAGCATACTAATTTTATAAGAAAAAGCTAAAATACTATGTTTTCTTTCACACAATTATGTAAAATGGATATAAGAGTTTTAAAGGAGAGATTAGTCATGCAACACAGACGGGCATCGTTAAGTATACATTTTGATTATGAACAAGATTTCTTTAATCAATATAAATACCTTACACAAGATGAAGAACAGCATGCCATCTTAGAAAGTGGTCGTGGTGGAAGATATAGTATTGCGGGTATTAAGCCTATAGCCTCGGTAATGGGAAAAAATGATCAGCTTATGATAACGAATGAAAAAGGAACCATTGTAAAAGAGGGGAAGCCTCTTGATCTTTTTAAAGATTGGTTCAAACAGTACTATACTGAATCAGATCCTAATCTCCCAGATTTTCAAGGTGGTGCCATTGGTTTTATTAGCTATGATTGTGTGCGTCATTTTGAAAAATTACCTGCTGTAGCTGTAGATGATTTAGAAACACCTGATTTATATTTTCTTCTTTTTGATGATGTAGCTGTTTATGATCATCAAACGTCCAAGCTATGGTTAATCACTCACTATTATCATGAACAAGAAAAACAGCAGGCAGAAAATAAACTGCAGAAAATGAAGGATAGTTGGACCTCTGAAGTGAAGATTATCAAACAACCAGAGTCAATGGTAATTGAACCATCGTCTAACCCAATAACATTCTCTGAAAAGGGATTTAAAGAAGCTGTTGAAGCAATTAAAACCTATATTAGTCAAGGAGATGTTTTCCAAGTTAATTTGTCTGTAAGACAGCATTTTGCATTGGAAAACCATCCATTTAAAATTTATGAGACATTGCGTAAAGTCAATCCGTCTCCATATATGGCTTATTTACATTTTCCTGAATTTCAAATAATAAGTGGCTCCCCGGAATTACTTGTTAAAAGACAAGGTGATGTTGTAAGTACACGACCAATTGCAGGTACTCGTTCAAGAGGGAAAGATGAACAAGAGGATTTAAAACTTGCAAATGAGTTGGTTGAAAATGAAAAAGAAAGAGCCGAACATGTGATGCTTGTTGATTTGGAGCGCAATGACCTTGGGAGA
>NZ_JBLUOI010000066.1:0-28827 GCF_048059995.1 Metabacillus sp. YM-086
GCATTCTTCTTCCGCGGCCATACCCTTTTTGTCTTCGTGCTAAATCGATGTTAATAGCTTCCGCAGTTAAATTTAAACCTGATGGAACACCTTCGACTATTGCAGTTAATTGTGGCCCGTGAGATTCTCCAGCTGTTAAATATCTCATTTGCTCTCTCTCCCTTCAACGCACTAACGCTTTTAAGTACAAATATATCATAAGTTACATGAAAAAAATAGCAAGTTTTTACTTCTTTTGATAAAAAAATGTATCTACTGAAGTAAAGTTAAAACGGTCTGCATTAAAAATCTGCTCGGTGCTTCCAACAAAGAACACTCCATTAGGCTTTAATGCGTTGCTAAATTTCATATATAATACCTCTTTAGCTTCTTCTGTAAAGTAAATCAATACATTTCGACAGACAATTAAATCAAAATTTGAATCAAATGGATCTGATAATAAATTTTGTTTTTTAAATGTCACTGTTTTTTTTATATCCTCGTTCACGATATAATTTGTTCCTTCTTTCTTGAAATGCTTCCGCTTTATATCGTCAGGTACCTCATTTAAGGAACGTTCAGGATAAATCCCGAGTTTAGCCCTTGCAATGACATTTTCGTCAATGTCTGTTGCCAGAACCTTTACTTTAGAAAGAGGAAGTAACTTAGAAAGAATCATCGCAATTGTATATGGTTCTTCACCTGTGGAGCATGCAGCACTCCACACTTTCAAATTAGCATTCTTTTCTAATAGTTTGGGAAGAATTTTTTCTTCAAGCACCTGCCATCTTTTATAGTTACGGTAGAATTCTGAAACATTTATTGTCATTCGGTCTAAGAACTCAAAGTAAAGTTCGTTTTGTTTACTAATTCCGCCATAAAATTCTGAGAAGCTTGAAAATCCCCTCTTTTCATAAAGTGAAATTAATCTTCTTTTCATTTGAGCCTCTTTATAAAGAGAAAGATCAATTCCTGATTTTTTCTTGATGTTTTTAATAAACAGTTCGTAATCCTGATCAACCATGGGTCAACTCTCCTATTACATTTCCTTTTAACTAGTAGATGTTTGAAGGTCGTTCTAATAAATAAGGGATTACTATATCTAACACCCTGTAATCACCATAATGGTTCTCTATTAAAACTTTATGATTTCAAATACCTTAGAAATAAGAATAATAATTTATAGTATAGCTTAAAATTCAAAGAATTTGCTCAATTTTTAAAGAAAAGTGTTGAAACTTGTCATTTATTTGATTTTCTCTCTTAGTGTATATAAAAAGAAGCTGGCATATGCCAGCTTCCCCATATTAATAAATCCAACTATTTAATGTCTTATCATATTCCACTAGTTCATTGTCTTGGAAAAAAAGTGAGATTTCTCGTTCTGCGCTTTCAGGTGAATCTGAGCCGTGAATGATGTTCTTGCTTACAAACATCGTATAATCTCCTCTTATTGTTCCAGGTTCAGCATCTTTTGGGTTTGTTTTCCCCATCATTTTTCTTGATAACTCAATAACGTTTTCACCTTGCCAAACCATAGCAAAGACTGGTCCAGAAGTAATAAATTGAACTAGTTCTTCGTAAAAGGGTTTTCCTTTATGTTCTCCATAGTGCTTTTCAGCAAGTTCAACAGGAATGGTCATTAATTTCGCACCAGCCAACTGAAAGCCCTTTCTTTCAAATCTACCGACAATTTCCCCTATAAGTTGTCGTTGTACCCCATCAGGTTTAACCATTAAAAATGTTTTTTCCATAATAACATCTCCACCCCATAGAAATTTATGTATAGGCTTTCATACCCCAAAAAAATAATATCATGAGAGGTAATATATTTCAATCATGGGATGGAGAATTTTAGAAAAGATTAAAATTTTCTTTTTCCAATATATTTTGCGATACTTTGAAGAGTCGATCGCGCCCGATTTTTAGGTAATTCGTCCAATATACGAAATGCCTTTTGAAGATATTTTTCACTAACTTGTGCAGATTTCTCTATCACCTCGGAATTTAATATTTTTTCTAGAATCGGTTGCATATCCACTGGAGTTGTTTTCATTGAAATTTTTTCTATTTCTCTTTTCATTGTCGGATCTTCAAGAGCAAATAGTACTGGTAACGTGATATTCCCTTGTAATAAGTCACTTCCTACTGGTTTACCTAATTCTTCCGCAGTCGAAGTGAAATCTAAAATATCATCAGTTATTTGAAATGACATCCCTACATAATAACCAAACCAATAGAGCTTGCGATGTACATCTTCTGAAGCGCCTGTCGAAACTGCTCCTAATTGACAACTAACGGCAATTAACAATGCCGTTTTCCTCTTAATACGTCTTAAATAGGTTCTTAGTGTTTGATCAAACTGATACTTATCTTTTATTTGCTCAATTTCTCCTAAACATACGTCAACAATGGCTTGAGACAAGATTTTATGAGCCAAAGGATCCTCAATGTTTGTCATCACTTCTAATGAACGTGCTAAAAGATAGTCACCTGTATACATAGCAATACGATTATCATATCTGGATTTAACAGTAGGTTTGCCTCTTCTTAATTCTGCATCATCTATCACATCATCATGTACGAGAGATGCCATATGTATTGTCTCAAGTGCAACAGCAACATGCTTTGCTCGCTCTATGTCATAGTTACCAAACATTGCTGAAAGCAAGACAAAAACAGGACGAATTCGCTTCCCTCCTGCTTGCAGCAACTCCAGATTTGCTTGTCTTAAAAGAGGATACTCTGAAACAGCAGTCTTCTCAAGCTCTTTTTCAATTATTGTTAGATCATTATTTAAAAATGAATACATTGCTTTTAATTTCATACGTTTTCACCTTAAACCCTGAGTTAATGAATTCCTAACTTCCACACTTCCGCCATATATAAATAGGAATGACCACTATGTTAAAAGAGAAGCAATATTACTCACATTTCTTTAAACATAAAAGTGGTCATGCCATCTATTTTTAATTATTTTCTTTTGCCTTGACTCCTAAATGCATAGCAGCAACTCCGCCGGTAAAAGCTTTGACTTCAACTTGTTTAAAGCCTGCTGTTTGAAACATTTTTGCTAATTCAACCATTCCAGGGAAATCTCGTGCTGATTCTTGTAACCAAGAATATTCTTTATAGCTCTTAGCAAATACCTTCCCAAAAATAGGCATAATATAACGAAAATAAATCGTGAAAAATTGTTTAAAAATCGGTAAGGTAGGTTGGGAAGTTTCTAAACATACTGCTTTTCCACCCGGCTTTAAGACACGGTTCATTTCCTGTAACACTTGCATATAATCTGGTACATTTCTTAAACCAAACCCAATCGTGACAAAATCAAATGAATTGTCTTCAAATGGAAGTTTCATCGCATTCCCATGAATAAGGTTAACATTTTGTAAACCAAGGTCAATAATCTTTTGTTGACCAATTTTAAGCATATTTTGACTAAAGTCAAGACCGGTGACACTGCCATTTGGTCCTACTGCCTCTGATAGCGCTATGCTCCAATCAGCTGTGCCACAACAAACATCAAGAGCTTTTTGACCGGGTTTAACGTTCATCCGTTTCATTGTTTCTTTTCTCCAAGCCTTATGGCGCTGAAAGCTTATTACAGAGTTCATTTGATCGTAATTTTGATAAATTTTCTCAAATACCCCATGCACTCTTTCTTCTTTAGACTGATTCATATATTACAAACCTTCTTCCACTGTCTTATTATCATGTAGTAGTGCTTCGTGAAAACGAATTGTATGAAGACGTTCTATCAACAGACTTTTTAAAGAAGGAGCCTTTTGGAATCCTTTATCAAGTAGTGATGCAGTTTTCTCGAAGTACAAATTACATGCTTCTGTTAAAAAGTGAATAGAAAATGACGGTTTTTTAACAGAATGATCACAACCTCCATCTTGTACTAACTGAAATTTCTCATGAGATAGTCTTTTATATGTTAAGAATTGAGTACTGAGCATGTTATAAAAGTCAAGTTTAAAATGATCAGCTACTCGTTGAAAAAGACTTGTTTCAACTACTTGAAGACTATCTATAGATGAACTCATTTTTCCTTCATCATGATAATAAAGTCTTATTTTATGTTCATTGATTTCCTTAATAGCCAAGGCTAATGTTCGAACCATCTTAATATCCTTAACTTCTGATAGTAATAAATAATATAATCCGCTAAAATAATCACCTGCAAGAACAGTTAACTGTCTTTGTACAAATTCTCCAGGTTCGATAGCAGTCTTTGTCGAAACATCATCATGTGTATCAAGGGCAATCTGAACAAGCATAGCTGTCACTATATAGCTTTCTTTTAGGTTCTCCGAAAGATCTATCTCATCAAAAATTGCATAAAAAAGTAGCAATTTATCTTCGTCGATTGTAGGTGAAGGTAAATGTTTTGCTAAATAGGGATGTGAAAGTTTCTCCTCTAGTGCTGTTTTTAATTTTGCTAAATGTACTTCGATGTCCTGCAAATAAATCACCCTTGTCCCCAAAATAACATTCTATCTCTAATTTAATTCATGCATTGTTTCTTAAACTAAAACATAGTACTTGCCTAATCTAGAAAAGGGGACATATGCATACTTTCTCACTCCACTTTTCTAATACTGCTTATCAATGTTACTTTATATATTATATATCATTTTTAAGAAGAAATTTAAGCATGTACCATTATACCACAATTATGGGTAATTGTTATTTTTTGATATGTAAACTTAAACTCCGTTAAACGCAAAGAAAAGCAGGAGAACCTGCTTATTTACGAGAATCACTCTCTATTTCACCAATTCCAGTTTGAATTTGCGCTTTACCTCTTATTTTGATTGCTGATGTATGCTCAGTAAATTGAGCAATCATCACTTCACCTTTATCTAGTTTCTCCGAATGATGGAAACGTGTATCAGAACCCCTTGTCAGCCCGATAACATGAACACCATCTTCAATTGCTTTAATCACAACGAAGTCATTTTTTTGATTCATCCCTGCACCTGCCTATTTACAGAATGTTGTCCTACCTATCATACCATTCCTGTTAAGTAAAACCTATTAATATGTTTTTGCTTCCAACCTGTATTTATAGATATTTATCCTTTAATCAAAGATAGTACCTCTGCTCTGGATGCTTCATCCTTTCGGAAAACCCCTCTTACAGCAGACGTAACCGTTTGAGCTCCAGGTTTTTTTATCCCTCTCATTGTCATACACATATGCTCGGCTTCAACAACGACCATTACTCCGTGTGGATCAAGTGATTCATTAATACTATCAGCTATGGTCGATGTAATCCGCTCCTGTAATTGTGGTCGTTTCGCTACTGCCTCTACTGCACGTGCAAGCTTACTCAACCCTGTCACTTTTCCACCTTTAGGTATATATGCTACATGAGCTTTTCCGTAGAAAGGCACGAGGTGGTGTTCACACATTGAATAAAACGGGATATCCTTTACTAATACAAGCTCTTCGTGATCTTCCCCAAAAATCGTTTGAAAATGTTCAGATGGATCTTCATTTAACCCACTGAATACCTCAGCATACATTTTCGCCACTCGCTTTGGTGTATCTATTAAGCCCTCGCGATTAGGATCTTCCCCTACCGCTTCAAGAATCAATTTAACAGCGTGTTCAATCTGTTCAAAATTAACTTCACCCATTTTGTGACCTCCTGGACATTCATTTGTAGAGATTCTAGCATAATTAAAGGATGAAAAGCAAAGTGGATTAACTTAGAGGAATTGGTTTATTTCCAAATGAAAAGCCCCTTAAATAAGGGGCTCTGTGAAGAAAGCTTGTATGTAATAGTAATTACATGACAAATTAAACTTATTTTCCTGCTACTGCATCTTTAAGTGCTTTACCTGGTTTGAAAGCAGGCACCTTGCTTGCAGCAATTTCAATCTCTTCACCAGTTTGTGGGTTACGACCTTTACGAGCCGCACGCTCACGAACTTCAAAGTTACCGAAACCGATAAGTTGTACTTTATCACCGTCTTTTAGTGCATCTAAAATTGTATCGAAAACAGCATCAACTGCTTTAGTTGCGTCTTTTTTAGATAACTCACTAGCTTCTGCTACTGCGTTGATAAGTTCTGTTTTATTCATGCCTTTCACCTCCTCCCAAAGGGATGGAACTCTTATTAGTCTTCATTTCTTCACAGTTTTGATTAATTGTATACATGATATCGTGATATTACTATCAACACGCTTATCTTATACGATTTTTCTACATATTTCAATGATTTTCATCACGAATATTGGTTATTTAGGAAGAATCGACCAATAGAGAAAACAATTTCTTTAAAAAGATTAACACAATCATTCAAGTGAATCAAGCAATTACCGAATAAAAAAACCACTTATATCAAGGATTTACGCTTTTTTCGCGAACGTACGTTTCAACACAAGGCAATTTATGACATTATTTTTTTGTAGTGTTACTTTTCTTAAAATATTTTCAGTAGAGAAAATGTAGGACATCAGAGGCTTATATAAACCTAAATATCTTCACATATCACCTATATACAGGATGTAGAGTATTTTTCTATGGAAACAAAAAAAGACCTCTTAGAATAGAGGTCAAATCTTTATAATATGATGGCAATTAAACCGCCAGAGCCTTCATTGATAATTCTTTCTAATGTTTCTTTTAGCTTGTAACGAGCATTTTCAGGCATTAATGATAATTTTGCTTGTATACCTTCTCGTACAATTGAACTTAAACTGCGTCCGAAAATATCCGAATTCCAGATAGAAAGTGGATTATCTTCAAAGTCTTGCATAAGGTATCTAACAAGTTCTTCTGACTGTTTTTCTGTGCCTATAATTGGCGCAAATTCTGATTCAACATCCACCTTGATCATATGAATGGAAGGTGCAACAGCTTTTAAGCGAACTCCGAATCTAGAACCTTGACGAATAATTTCAGGCTCATCAAGACTCATATCCGCAAGGGCTGGCGCAGCAATACCATAACCTGTTTGTTTCACCATTTGGAGTGCATCAGAAACTTGATCATATTCTGCCTTCGCATAAGCAAAGTCTTGCATTAGCTGAAGCAAATGATCCTTACCTCGAATTTCAACCCCTACAACTTCTTTAAGGATTTGATCATAAAGATCATCTGGAGCATATAAGTCAATCTCGGCAATTCCTTGCCCCATTTCGATACCAGCCAAGCTTGCTCTATTAATAAAGTCATACTCGCTGAATTGACCTACAACACGGTCTACATCACGTAACCTCTTAATATCTTTAACTGTATCTTTAACAGCCTCTTGATAGCTTTGTCTTAACCAATGATCTTCTCTTAATACCATTACCCAGCTTGGAAGATTTACATTTACCTCAAGTACAGGGAACTCATATAGTGATTCTCTTAGAACACTCATGACATCTGTTTCTCTCATGCTTTCAACACTCATTGCGAGAACAGGAATATCATATTTTTCATTTAATTCTTGGCGAAGGGCTTCTGTTTCTGGGTGATGAGGATGAACCGTATTAATAATCATAATAAACGGCTTTCCTACTTCTTTTAACTCTTCAATAACTCTAGCTTCAGCTTCTAAGTAATCATGGCGTGGAATGTCACCGATGGAACCATCTGTC
Source organism: Metabacillus sp. YM-086 (assembly GCF_048059995.1). Lineage (NCBI taxonomy): Bacteria > Bacillati > Bacillota > Bacilli > Caryophanales > Bacillaceae > Metabacillus > Metabacillus sp. YM-086. The sequence goes on from NZ_JBLUOI010000066.1 coordinate 7,588, forward strand.
GTAATGACACATCCTAGTGTTGAATGTTCTTGAATAACTTTACGTGTACCAATTTCTGCTGCTTCATGAAAAGGTATTGGCTCTTCATACCATGGAGTGTTGATCATGCGAGGACCATTTTCATCCTCATACCCTTTTGCTCCTGGAACTGTGTAACCTACACAATCTACTAATCTAATATTGACATCAAGCCCCTCATCTACATGGATAGAAACTGCTTGATTCGGGACAAATTTCGGCTCAGTAGTCATAATTGTTTTACCAGCTGCACTTTGTGGTAATTCATCTTGAGCTCTAGCTTTGTCAGATTCATTGTCAATGTTAGGTAGTACGACTAATTCCATGAACTTTTTAATAAAAGTAGATTTACCTGTTCTAACTGCACCAACTACTCCTAAATATATATCGCCACCAGTTCGTTCAGCGATATCCTTGAAAATATCTACTTTTTCCAAGTGATCCCCTCCCGATCATACAATATTGGGATAAAGCTTATCCGTTTTCTTATAGGACACTATATATGTATGACATTGTCCTATTTATTTATGACTTTGTTTCTAAATTTTTTTTAGGTATTCACCAAATTAGGCATTGGTCATAAAAGCGAAAAAAGAAAACCCTTCTTTTAGAGTGTATTCTCCTAAGAAGGGTTCATGACTTATTTTTAAAATTTTTTAAAATTTATTGGCCTTCCGTATCAAAGATCGGCTCGCCAGCATCATTTATTGTATAAGGTAAGGAATAGGCAGGCACAAATGGTTTCCCGTCTACAAGAACACCGCGAATATCATCGCCAGGCTTAAAGCTATGCTGACTATCTTGTAAAGCTTTGGATAGATCGATGCGGTAATCCACATAAATTTTTGCCTCTTTATCTATAACTAGAGGTAAATATTCTCCTGAATATGGACTCTCAATCATTGGGGGCTCTTTATAACCTAATTTTTCATAGTTTAATGTATAGATATCGTTTGTAATAAGATCTTCAAATGGTGGATATCCATTCGCTTGACGGTAGACATTTAATTTGATCGTCAACTCATGTATTTCCTCAGAAATGCGTAAATCAATTAATTTAACAGTTGGATCTTCTTCTACATCCACTAACACATACTGGTAAATTCCACCGCTTTCATAGGCTGTACCAGGTGGCTCAGCCATATATTTAGGTGTTATTGCAGAAAAATCAATAGGATATTTTTGATAAATAGGTGTTGACATATCCTTTGTTTTGATTGGCAGCAACCCACCTGTATCTTGTTGATATTGATCTACAGACTTCTGCACAGCCGTTATTTGGTCATCATAAGGTACGGTGTTTTTCTGTAATTTTTCTTCCGGGTAAAGACATCCAGATAAAAGGATGCAACCAAAAATCACTAGCAAAATTTTATAGAGTTTCATTCTAAATAACATCCTTTTATTAAGTATTATTCCGATACAGGTCCAGTAAAAACAACGAATAAGATAATTAACCCTGCTAGAATCATAAAAAGATAGGCAAAAACTGAAACAATTACTTTTACTATACCTTTTAGCTTAAAGCGACTTAAATAAATGAGTAAAATTGAGATAAACATAAAAGCCATTGATGCAAATGAAATCCACATCTTCATAAGGGCTACACTCATAAAGACTCCTCCTCATACAAAAAGCTCAAGAAATATTAAGACTAAACAAAAAAATAAATAATGTCGAACTCCATGGTTGATTATATTATACTTTCAGAGGCTTGTCCAAGGAGGTAAAGTTTATTTAAATACTTTAATGAAATGTTTAAACAAAAAAAAGCTGAAGTAAAGAGGGGACGAACTTTACTTCAGCCACAGAACCGACTAAATAGTACCCAAACTATAAGAACAACTCTTATTTGACTACCATGCATTTTATGCGGAAGTATTATGTTTTGTATCATCTAATGCCTAGTTACGCCATTAAACTTTCACTTTAGATAATGTACAGGCTTTTAGGATTAAATTGACAAAAATCATACGATCCATAAACGAAGTAATCATAAACCTTATAGGATATTGTTCTCTTTGTTTTTATTTTCTTGTTATCATATGCTGAATGATGTTTATACGTCACCTAAATTAACGATTCTCCATGATATTTACTAGGTCTTCCATTTCATGGGTTTTAACACGAGCCATTAACGAATCAACCGCTTCTTTTGGAGATTTACCGTTAAATAACACTTCATATAATGCTTCAGTAATTGGCATCTTCACATCGTATTTTTCAGCAAGCTGATAAGCTGCTTTTGTCGTTCTTACCCCTTCTACAACCATCCCCATGTTTTCTAACACTTCGTCAAGGTTATGACCCTTACCTAAAAGATTGCCAGCACGCCAATTTCTCGAATGAACGCTTGTGCACGTTACAATTAAATCTCCAATTCCTGTTAGTCCAGAGAAAGTTAAAGGGTTTCCTCCCATTTTACTACCTAGACGTGCAATTTCGGCCAATCCCCTTGTGATAAGAGCAGCTTTCGCATTATCTCCATAGCCAAGTCCATCTGTGATCCCTGCGGCTAGTGCAATAATATTTTTTAATGCCCCACCAATTTCCACACCGATAATATCTGGATTTGTATAAACACGAAAATTTTGATTAATAAATAGGTCTTGTATGTATTCAGCCGCTTTCATATTTTTCGATGAAGAAGTCACGGTTGTGATATGGCGTTGACTAACTTCCTCTGCATGACTTGGTCCAGATAAGACAACAATATCTTTTAAAAGCTGAGGTGGCACTTCTTCCTCAATAATTTCTGAAATTCGCAGCAAAGTATCCGGTTCAATTCCTTTACTAACATGAACAAACGTTACGCGTTCTTTTTTAACCTTAATCATATCTTTAAGAACTTGACGTATTGCCTTTGTTGGCACAGCTAATATAACAGTATGTACTTCTTTTAAACTTTCTTCAAAATTCGAATAACCAACAATGTTTTCAGGGAGGTCAATACCTGGGAGATACTTTTCATTTCTTCGTGTCGAATTAATTTCGTTTATTAATTCAGGACGATGTCCCCATAACTTTACACGATGCCCATTGTCAGCAAGAACAATGGCTAGTGCTGTGCCCCAGCTCCCTGCACCTACTACCGTAATTTGTTCCATGTTATCACACCTTTCCACCAACAATCTTAACAAAAAGTAACAGGATTACCTGTTACTTTAGCTTTTAAATCATAACCAACCCTTCAAACAATAAGATTTGGGTATTATTTGCGTTCTCTAGCGAAAATCTTAATAGGTGTACCATCAAATTCAAATGCAGCCCTAATACGGTTTTCTAAGAAGCGTTCGTACGAGAAGTGCATTAATTCTGGGTCATTAACGAAAACAACAAAAGTAGGTGGTTTTACAGCTACTTGTGCTGTATAGAATATTTTTAATCGCTTGCCTTTATGTGTTGGAGTTGGATTCATTGCAACAGCATCCATTACTACATCATTTAAAACATTTGTCTGAACCCTTCTTGAATGATTCTCACTAGCTAGAATGATATGAGGCATTAACGTATGAATTCGCTTTTTAGTTAAAGCTGATAGGAATACAATTGGAGCATAATCTAAGAACTTAAAGTGATCACGTATATTAACTTCAAATTCCTTCATTGTTTTCTCATCTTTTTCTACAGCATCCCATTTATTCACAACAATTACTACTGCTTTTCCAGCTTCATGAGCATATCCAGCAATATGCTTGTCCTGCTCAATAATTCCCTCTTCTCCATTTATTACAACTAAGATAACATCTGAGCGATCAATTGCTTTTAATGCTCGAAGGACACTATATTTTTCTGTTGTTTCATATACTTTTCCTTTTTTCCTCATACCTGCAGTATCAATGATAACAAATTCTTGTCCTTCATATTTATAAACTGTATCAATCGCATCACGAGTAGTACCTGCGATGTCACTTACGATAACACGGTCTTCTCCTAATATCGCGTTAACGAGGGAGGATTTCCCAACATTTGGTCGGCCAATAAGGGAAAATTTTATTGTGGTTTCATCGTAATCGTCAGTTCCCGGACTTTTAAAATGTTTTGCAACCTCATCTAATAAGTCCCCCAAACCTAAACCATGAGAGCCTGAGATCGGAAATGGCTCTCCAAATCCTAACGAATAAAAATCATAAATATTTGCACGCATTTCAGGATTATCTACCTTGTTAACTGCCAATACAACCGGTTTATTGGATCGATATAAAATTTTAGCTACTTCTTCATCAGCAGCCGTAACCCCTTCACGAACATTTGTTAAAAACACAATTACATCAGCTTCATCAATAGCTATTTCTGCTTGATGACGGATTTGCGCTAAGAATGGCTCGTCCCCAATATCTATTCCGCCCGTATCAATAATATTAAATTGATAAGTTAACCATTCCCCAGAACTATATATTCTGTCCCTAGTAACACCTGGGATATCTTCAACAATAGAAACACGCTCTCCTACAATACGATTAAATATTGTTGACTTACCTACATTTGGTCTTCCAACTATTGCTATAACTGGTTTTGCCATAAGTTACACCATCCTGACTTATATAAACTCATTTTTTTATCATAAGAGTTACAATTATGGTAATGTTCATATCAAACCCGTTTCATAATACATCACTTTTCCTGAGAGATCCCTAAAAAAAGTAAAAGGAAGTAACGATTATAAAAGGCTAGTAGACATCTTGTTACAAACGTATACGAAAAATTCCTACAAACGTTTCGGTCCATTTTCTAATACCACCATTCATTTTCCTGATAGTAAGAGAAAAAAATTGGACTTAAAGTTAAACTCATATATGTATTCATTAGCCTATATGGCTAAATATAAACTACCACAAAATACAAAAATAAAATCTCTTATAAAAGAAACCCTTCTGCTTGAAAAGAAGGGCTTAACTTTTATATATTATCAGACATTACTTCATTTCACAACTTAGTGTTTAACAACTACATACATGTCATCTCCAATACCATGTGCAATTCCATCTAATATTGCTTCTAAATTTTTCGCGTAAAAGTGCATTTCTTCCTGTGTTTTACAAATAAAAATTGCGGTTCCACCAGCTGCTTTTGTTTTATCAGTTGTAATAATAGCCAATATGTACTTTTCGAGTGCACTCAATTTATTCCCCTCCTTGACGGTTCGCCTTCGCTTCAGATGGCATTCTTATTGCATTTTCAAGGGTCGGTGTATCTCCAATCACTTGTATGGCTTTTTCAACATCACGATCTTGCGGTAAAACAAACACTCCAAGGCGTCCGTCATCTAAATCTCTTTTGGCTAAGGGCACAAGTGCAGGTTCTCCAGAATCACGAACAACTCCTAATGCAGTAGACACATCATGAAGAATGGCTTGACGTTGCCCCAGGTTCGCAATGGTTGTTTTTGAGTTGGCATTTTTAGGTGTTAAAACAAACCCCATTCCATATTTAAGGATAGCCTGTTGCTTTTCAGGGATACCTATGTTCATGATATAGATATTGTCAACATATAGTCCAGCACCTTCAAAATGAGGTTCTACAAATTTTATGTCTACAAGATCTTTTATTCTACTTCCAGACATGAGTTTACGACAAACAATAAAGCAAATAATCCCAACGATAATAGCGACGTAAATATTAAGTACTAAGTAAGCAAAAGTAGTTAAAAGTGAAGTGAATATGACAAGATAATTTCTGCTTTCAAACGCAATGGCAATTCCTTCTATATATGTATTCCCTCTAGGCACAAGCTCATTGTCATCTAGAACAGTTAGTGTATTTCTTTCCATATTCCTTACATCTCTAAATTGAGAAGCAGCTAAAGTTAAAAACGTAATCGCTGTAAAATCCTCTTCCATAATAGAAGGTACCGCAACTGTCCCTAGTCCAGCTGCAATAAATCCAAGGGCAACATGGATGATTTTCCCATGCAAGTAAGTGGGGTATTGTCTATAATCTGTTCTAAGCATATGAAGCCTTGTTAATACCCCAACAACAACTCCAAAAAGCACTGGTAACGTATATTCACTCATATTATCCTTGCTTCTCCTTTGTTTGTTTTTGAAATCTGTGTAGTGATTGTTCTACTAATAATGTAAACTGTTGCAAAATTGTCCATAAGTAAATCATTGCACAACCAATTACAATCATATCTAAAAAGGCAGCAGTACCAAATGTTACCTGATCATGGAATTTACTCATAATCAACCAATATAAAAACTCCCCTTGAGAAACTGAAATCAAATAAAATGTAAATCGTTGGGAAGAATTCTTGCCCAAGTAAATAGCAAGAAAGCTGACAATCAAACTTACAATTAGGCGGTAATCAAATACAAACCAAACAGGATCATAAATGTGAAATAACATGATACCTGCGTAAGCAAATGTTAATGTTAAATTGGTCAAATAAAAAGTAACTAGTTTTCGTTTATTTTTCACGGCTAAATAATATCCTAATAACAAAAACATGATTAATGAACAATTTATATAAAAAGTAGAAACAACTAGAAAAACCTTGCTTATTAATATTGTAACTAATAGGAAAAACGCTAATTTCACTCGACTTTTGTTTTTTTTCATTATGAAAGTGACCACGACCCACCCTAACCACATAAACCAGTAAAAAATGATTCCTTCCATCTCACTCCTCCTACTATTCCCATTATGGCTATTTCCAATTAGCTTTAATCGAAAATTAGTAAAAAATAGTAGTTATGATTAACATGGAAAAGACAAAAGTTAAGGTATACCTTAATATAGGGAGGTTATGTAAAATGGGAAAAGATCGACAAGAAAAGAAATTAAGAAAAAGTCAACGTGTTGAGTCAGATCGTGATCAATCTTTAACTTATCCTGGTGCAACAAGAGTAGAGGGGCCAGAAGCTGCAAGAGAAAGAAACAGATAATTTTATACTTTTGGATAGTAAAATAAAAAGCTGGTCAATACTTGACCAGCTTTTTACCTTCTACTATAGGATGATGTTTCGATACCCCTTTCATTTAACCAATGATGGGTATTTCCACTTATGACAAGGGGAGCCTCTTGAAGCTCTTTAATTGTTTTCACTCCGAGAGCTGTCATGATATAGGTTAAATCTGTATGTATTTGTTTTATTTCTTGGACTAAATCATCATATCCTTTTTCAATAAATATTTTCAGGAAGTAACCAGCTATTCCAACTGCAGATGCACCCAAACCTATAGCTTTAGCTACATCAAGAGAGTGTTGAATACCTCCAGAGCCGATGATAGACATATTGCCTTGTCCATGTTTGACCTCAGCAATTGAGGCTGCAGTAGGGATTCCCCAAGAATTAAAATAACTTAAAGCTTGTTCACGACGCATATTTTCAATCTTAGAAAAGTTTGTCCCACCAAAGCCGCCTACATCTATTGCAGAAACACCAATCTCTTCTAATTGCGAAGCAGCCTCTCGATTCATACCAAAACCAACTTCTTTAACAATAACAGGTACTTTGACGTTCGTAACAATGTTCTCTATTCTTTTGATAGCATTTGTAAAATCTCGATCACCTTCTGGCATAACCAGTTCCTGAACAACATTTATATGGATTTGTAATGCGCTTGCTTCAACCATATCAATAGCAGTTTTAGCTTGATCAATTGTGGCCTCACTACCTAAGTTAGCTAATATAATACCTTTTGGATTAACTTTCCTCATGATCTCATAGGAGGGCCTTTCACTACTGTCCTTTATCGCAGACATTTGTGAACCTACTGCTACAGCGATTTTTGTTTCTGCAGCAGCTTGTGCTAGTGCTTCGTTAATGATAACCGTGTCCTCACCGCCACCACCTGTCATCGCATTTATAAAAAGAGGCGAACTCAAGGAAAGTTCGCCAACATTAGATGATAAATTGATATCATCAACAGACAGGTTTGGTAAGCTTTGATGAACAAAGGTAACATCATCAAATCCGTTGGAACATTGCTGTCCAGTAGATAAAGCATGCTGAATATGTTCTATTTTCCTTTGCGCTCTTTTACTCACCATATCACCGTTTTATTTTAATTTTTTTAATTGATCTCCAATCATCTCACCTAATTGAAAACCTGTAGAAGATTCTTCCTGTGCTGCTTGATAATTTGTTAAATCTTCATTTGATGCTTTTGACGTTTCTTCTAACTCACGAATACTTAGAGAAATACGTTTTTCAGATTCATTTATGTCTAGTACTTTTACTTTCACTTCTTGATTTTCTTCAAGAACTTCTTGTGGAGTACCAATATGTTTGTTTGAAATTTGTGAAATATGAACAAGTCCCTCTACGCCAGGTTGAATTTCAACAAATGCACCAAACGATACTAAACGTTTAACTACACCATCTAGAACATCACCAGGTTTTACATTATTAGTAACGTCAGCCCAAGGTCCAGGTAGAGTTTCTTTAATTGATAATGAAATTCTTTCATTATCACGATCTATTCCAAGTACTTTAACGGTTACTTTTTGTCCTTCTTCCACTACATCTGATGGTTTATCAATATGACTATGTGATAATTGTGAGATATGAACTAATCCATCAATTCCTCCAATATCAACAAATGCACCAAAATCTGTTAAGCGTTGAACAGTTCCTTCAATTGTAGAACCTACATTTATAGAATCAAGTATTTCTGATTTCTTTTCATTTTGCTCTTTTTCAATTACTGCACGATGCGAGAGAATAACACGATTTTTTTCGCGGTCTAATTCAACAACAATTAGAGAAAGAGTTTTCCCCATATAATCAGAGAAATCCTCAACAAAATGAGCTTCAACTAAAGAAGCAGGAATAAATCCTCTTACACCTAAATCAACAACAAGTCCGCCTTTTACAACATCTTTAACTTCTGCATCAAAAACTTCTTTAGATTCAAATTTTTGTTCTAATGCATCCCATGCTTTTTCAGCATCAACGGCTCTTTTAGAAAGCACTAAAGCTTCTTCTTCCACCTTTAAAACTTTTAATTCTAGTTCATCATTTTCATTTATAACATCAGAAGCCTTTTCCACATGAAGACTAGAAAGTTCGCTGATTGGAATGATACCGGAATGCTTACAATTTTCTATTTCGACAATCACCTGTTTTTCTTCAACCTTTGTTACGATTCCTTTTACAACATCACCAACTTCAGGTGTTTCCACTTGAACACTGTTTAATTCTTCTACCATCTCAATTACCTCCTTGTCAAAACCTGTGCGACTTTTGATAAAATATATGTATGCTTTCATTTTATTAAAGAATCATAAATACCCCAAAAAATAAAATGAAAAATACGTCCTTCTTAAACTTCTAATAAATGCTACTTTTTGTCAAGTAAGAAGTATTAAGATTTACATTATTTTTGGATAAGTTTCCCTATTTCTTCCATAATAATAGATGTCATTTCTTCTGTACTAATTTTTTTCTCACGATATTCTTCCATATTTATTGGCTTTCCGTATACAACTCTTAGCGTTGAAAAAGCTTTATATGGTCCTATTATAGCACAAGGTACAACTGCGGCAGTAGAACGAAGCGCAAAGAAACCAGCACCTGACATTCCCTTACCAAGTTTTCCATCTTTACTTCTTGTTCCCTCTGGAAATAATCCTAAGACATTCCCTTCTTTAAGAACCTTTAATCCAGCTCTTAACGCTTCGCGGTCGCCTCCACCACGCTTAACAGGGAATGTACCAAAATTGTTCAGTAATTGTTTCAATACCGGCACTTGAAAAAGTTCAGCTTTAGCCATAAACAATACTTTTCTAGGAGCTGTAACTCCAACAACCGGCGGATCTATATTACTAATATGATTGGTACATAATAAAACACCACCCTCTTTAGGGAAATGCTCTAGTCCTTCTACTTTAATACGAAATGTTGGTTTTAAAAGACCAGCAACAACTGACCGGGCAAATGGATATAATGACACGTTATCAAAGCCTTTCTTCTAAATAATCTTCTATTTTTCTAACAACATCTTGGATAGATAAAGCTGTTGTGTCAATTTCAATCGCATCTTCTGCCTTCTTCAGGGGAGCAACCTCTCTTTCTGAATCAAGCTTATCACGATTTGCAATTTCTTGCTTCAGTTGTTCATAGTTAGAAGAAAATCCTTTTTTCATATTTTCCTCATGACGCCTTTTAGCTCTCTCTTCAACAGATGCTCTTAAAAATATTTTTAATTCTGCATTAGGTAATACATGTGTACCTATATCTCGACCGTCCATAACAACTCCGCCTTCAATTGCTAATTGACGTTGACGCTTTAACATTTCCTCTCTTACTAATGGATGCATAGCTACAAAGGAAACATTATTCGTTACTTCATTTGTTCGAATCACATCTGATACATTCTCTCCATTAATCATGACAAGTTGTCCGTCTTTTGATGGATGTAATTCTATTTTAATTTTAGATAAGATATCTGCTACTGATTTTTCATCTTTTAAATCAATCCCATCTTGTAGCGCTTTATATGTTAAAGCCCTGTACATGGCACCAGTATCTATGTATATATATGAGTAATCTTCTGCAATTATTTTAGCAACTGTACTTTTTCCAGCAGCCGCTGGCCCATCAATTGCAACGGATAATTTTTTTTGCTTCATTATTTCCTCCAAATAGGTTTTTAGTCTAGTAGTCTTTTACGCCTTGGCTGGTGTGAAAGAACTTATTTGGTATGAGAACTTAGAGAATTGAATCTGTAAACTAGGGTAAGTAGTTTTACACAAGTTTTTTGCTAAGACAAAATTAAAAAAACAAATAAATGAAGCAGGCTTAAAAAGACACCTGCATCATGTTATTGACTAAACGTTTCTAGCCATTCAGTAATTGTTATTTTGTTAACACCTTCATATTGGACAACACGTGATAAGTATGGTTGAACAGTGGTATTTTGTATGAGTACCTGTGCACATACTAGGGCAATGAATTGAATAACAATTAGTTTAATCAAAATTCGCTCAAATCGTTTCATTCCCGCTCAACTCCGGTATTTTTTTACTAGTATGCTTAAAAATACCAAAAATTATTCGATTGTTAACCCTTTTCTACGAATGAGTATTTGTTGATTAAAGCAAAAACGAATTAAAACCTGCCTAGTATCTTCATCGATATTTTGAAACTCTATAGGTGCCTTAACAAATAGATCATGATCTGCAGGAATAAACCGAATGATCTTACCTTTTACTTTAATATATTCAATTCCTTCATTTTGAAATGGTAGGGAGAACCAAATAACAATTTCCTGTTTTTCTTTTAATTTGATAGATTTCGGAAGAAGTAATGCTGTTCCTCCTGCACTAATGTCAGCTGTAACCGCAGTAAACGGTTGAAACTCATTATGCAGAGAATGAATGGCTACATCTAGATTTGCATCAATACGTACAAATTGTCTTCTTTGAATTCTAATTAATTGGTCATCACCAGGATACGTAAGTGAAATCATCGGAATATTTTCTTTTATTCGCCCTGTAACCTCTGTTTGAAAACGAAAAACACTTTCATTCGAAACAAACGAAGCAACAAGTTGTGTTCCTAACATTAGGAAGGCTGAACGGCCTGTCTCTTGGTTTATAGGGTAATCAATATATAGTTTATTGCCCTTTTTTTCTACTAGTTTACATTTTAGTCTCTCTAATTTTGCGCCCTTCGTTTCTAACGAAATGACATCCCCAATTTTTATCACAATATCACTCTTTCTTATTGCTCTCTTTCTTATTAAAGCATGGACATATCCGTTGTGCAAGAGTGCAAATATTTATTCAACATCTTATAGTAGTGATCAAACTAACTTATAAAATTCCTACAAGGGTTTTGATATTTTTTTTAAACAAAAAATAATCGTTTTTAACACAGAAAAGGATACCCAAGTCAAAGTAACAAAGGGTATCCTTGCTCTTATTAAAAATTAAACATCCTGGAAAATTGGCTCTGGATTTTTTAATATCTCTACCTTTTCTTCCGTTCCATCTTCTGCATTAATAAAAATCCTGTAAGTATCGTTTTCGATCGTTCCTAAAAATTCGTAGCAAAGTACTTCCTCTTTAAACTCGTTTAATATAAGAGCCAAACGGTCTTCTTGTACTTCCAGACTTGGATTCAACATTTTAGCTGCTTCTTCTTTAGAAATCTTCGGCTTAGGTATATCTCGTTTTTTATGAGCTGCTAAATAATCTCTTGCCGAGAAGCCAATCACTTGACCATCGTCCAACGCTACCTTCATGCGAAGAGCATCTGGATATATTCTGACCCCATTCTCAATAGAAACAAATGAAAATACACCAACATTATCATATTGAGCACTTTCGAAAAGATCTAAATCTTCAAACCCGTGTTCATTTAAAAACTTCCTAGCATTTTCTGTAGCTTGGTTCAAGCTAATTTTCTTCTCCGCAACCTCTCTATTCTGCACTAAGAATATTGGGTATCCGCCTTTTTTCGTAATGTCCATATTTATGTCTACTTTTTGTTCTTTATCATCCATGGAAACACTGAAAAATTCATAATCTGCACCGTCACCGTTTTCAGTTACTTTTATGTCAGTAACTTTATTCTCTACGAACTTCTTTGCTATTTTCTCAGCTTCTTCTGCATTTATTTCTTTTCCTTCTAAGTTATCAAAACCTAAGTTTTTCTTCATAGAAGTAAGTGATGCACCGAATTGAGATTCAGAGTAACTTTTAACGTTTTCTTCGACAGTCTTTAATCCATCGACAATTGTATTATCCATTTGCTTTTGTCCGGAGGCTAAAGCAAGCTCAACATCCATCCACCTTAAGTTATTCTCTAAAACAAGACTTTGAACTTTACGTAACTCCTTTTGAACATCAGCAGCTTCTGAATACATTGATTTTAGTGTTTTATATTCTTTTTCGGTAAGTGGATCTTTTTCTAAATCACGAACAGCAGCTTTGTAGCTAAAATCGCTAATTCCAGCTAAAAACTCCTCTGTCTTATTGAAAGGTAATAAAGCTAATGGTAACTGACCTACGTCTGATTGTGCTTCAGAGGTAATTCTCCAAACGTCTGCTAAAGCTGGAGATAACGACTCCCTTGAGTTCATAGCTAGTGTTGCACCGATTCTATCATGTAGCTGATCAACACGATAGGTTAAATCATGAAATGCGCGTTGATAACTATTTTCTGCTTGAATCAGCACTGCACTTTTTTCTTGATGTTCTTTGTACCCCCAGTAAGAAGTACCAATCACAGCGATTGATAAAATTCCAATCAAAATACCACGTATCATTGATCATCACCCCTTCTATTCACAGAAAATATGCTTCCCGATACGTTTAATTTGTGGTCTTCCCCAAATCCAAGAACTGGTGGCTGTATCTGGGTTAAAGTAATACACTGCATTCCCGGTTGGGTCAAATCCATTAATTGCATCCAAAACAGCTTTTTTCGCTGATTCATTTGGAGTTAACCAAATTTGCCCATCTGCTACTGCTGTAAAGGCACGTGGTTCAAAAATAACTCCTGAAACGGTATTTGGGAAAGTTGCACTATTAACTCGGTTTAAAATGACAGCCGCAACAGCTACTTGTCCGATATACGGCTCACCACGAGCTTCTCCATAAACAGCGTTTGCCATTAATTTAATATCATTTTGCGAAAATCCATTCGGCATGTTTACTGCAGTTGAATCTTTTTGGTCTTGATTCTTTTGCTGTTGTTGCCCTTGTTGCTGTTGAGTCTGCTGCTGTTGTTGCTCTTGTTGCTGCTGATTCTGCTGCTCTTGTTGCCCTTGTTGCTGTTGAGTCTGCTGCTGTTGTTGCTCTTGTTGCTGCTGATTCTGCTGCTCTTGTTGCTCTTGTTGCTGTTGAGTCTGCTGCTGTTGTTGCCCTTGTTGCTGTTGAGTCTGCTGCTGTTGTTGTTTCTGTTGCTGTTGAGTCTGCTGTTGTTGCTCTTTTTGCTGTTGATTCTGCTGCTGTTGTTGTTTCTGTTGTTTCTGTTGCTGCTGCTTTTGTTCATTTTGCTGCTGATTCTGTTGCTCTTGATTCTGTTGTTGTTTCTCTTGTTGTTGCTGGCTATTTGCTTGAGCTTTATATTGCTTTTCTTGCTGAATTCGTCTTTGCTCCGCAATCTTCCTTGCTTTTTGAATTTGCTGCTCTGAAGGTGCAGATTGAATATCTAACGGGACTCCGCCATAATGTGTAAATCTTCTTCCTTGGTTAATTTGTTTGTAAACCCAATCACTATAAAATTTAGTTGATTTTTGTAACATATCCTTGGTTTTTTGTCCAACTAATCCATCAACTTCCTCTAGACCAAACATATTTTGGAAATTCTTAACTGCCCAATACGTGCTCCATCCGTAGACTCCATCAATCGGGCCATGATAATATCCGTTATATTGAAGCCTTGCCTGCAATTCAATTACATCACTTCCCGTTGCACCTCTTTGAATGGTTTGATCTGAAAAAGCATGTGCTACAGAAACGCCTTGTGAAAGAAATTGAAATGTGATAGAAGTAAAAGCCATTACCACAACTATCAGCATTATGCGCATGTTTTTCATGTTGCTGCCTCCTCAAGTAGATGTAGTTGCTTAAACGTATTTTTTGTAGTCTTTGGTATTTTATTCATACTAAATAAAGACTTATCCAAAAGAAACAATTGATGGCAGCAATTCCTTTCAAAGATAATTTCTTAAAAACTCCTTATAATCAACAATGTTATCGAAATTAAAAAAAACTGCCACTAAGGCAGTTTAGAATCAAATATCTTAATTCGTGCTTTTTTGGCTTTGTGTAAAGCGAACCACCAAAGAAACAGCATAAATGGAACCATAATATATTTCCAATTAAAATAATTTAATAAAATTGAATCATAAACAGTGTGTAATAAGATAGGGATTGAACAGGATAATAAAATCCATTTTGTTCGATTTTTGATAACTGAAAATTTACCTTTCCCTAAATAATATCCCATAATTACTCCAAATAAAGCATGACTTGAAACCGGTAAAAGAGCGCGACCTAACGCGTATTCGACTCCATTTGCAAATAAATAAATAATATTCTCTAAAGTCGCAAATCCAAGAGAAACAGCTACACCATAGACAATCCCATCGTAATGCTCATTAAATTGAACATGTTGATAGATCGTAAAAAATAAGACGAACCATTTGAAAAATTCTTCTAAAAATCCTACAGCAATAAAAGTATATAAAAATTCAGAAGTAAACACTTTTTCAACTTCTAAAACATATTGAATAAACATTATCGGAAAAACAAGCAGAGCCCCAAAGATAAATGAACGAAACACTAAATAGACCGGCTCTGATTCATACTGATCTCTCAAGTAAAAATAACTTAATAGTGCCAGACCCGGGGCAATGCCCGCAGATATAATTTCAATCATTTACAGGCCTCTTCTCCAAAATATCTTTTTATCTATTTAAAAGATTTTTTTAATCATGTAAGATTAACTTTATTAATCGTATCATGTTATCGTAGAATTGAAAATGACAGAATAAAGCAGAATTTTATAGATTGAAGGAGTTTTCGTCATGTCGAGAAAAAACATTTTACTTATTCACACTGGTGGAACCATTTCAATGAAGGAAGACGAAGAAACAGGAGAGGTTAAACCCGGAGAAAAAAACCCTCTAGTTGAACATATAAAAGAGGTACCTGATATTAACCTCATCTCAACAGAACTGTTTCACTTACCTTCACCACATATTACACCTTTAAATATGTTACAAATTAAAAATTATATAGAAGAAATGAAAAAAATAAAAAATATAGACGGTGTTGTTATTACACACGGTACAGATACGTTAGAGGAAACTGCGTATTTCCTTGATGTCACGTTATCTTTATCAATTCCGATTGTTCTTACTGGTGCGATGAGATCAAGTAATGAGCTAGGATCAGATGGGCTTTATAATCTTTTATCAGCCTTAAAAGTAGCTGCATCAGATTGTGCCAAAAACATGGGAGTTTTGGTTGTAATGAATGATGAAATTCATACAGCAAAAAACGTAACAAAAACACATACAAGTAATGTAGCAACTTTTCAAAGCCCACAATATGGACCAATCGGAATGGTAAACAAAGGAGGCGTTTTCTTCCATCACACCCCTATTGTTACAAATCCACTTCATGCTGAAACACTTGATAAAAATGTTTTCTTAATCAAGGCGTTTGCCGGAATGGACGGCAGTCTACTAAATGGGATAGAACAGTTACAACCTGATGGACTAGTGATAGAAGCTTTAGGACAAGGTAACGTGCCACCTATGATGGTGCCTGGAATCAAGAACCTAATAAATAAGAAAATACCTATTGTTCTTGTATCTCGCTGCTTTAATGGCATTGCTCAGGATGTGTATGGATATGAAGGTGGAGGACGACAGTTAAAAGAATTAGGTGTTATTTTTAGCAACGGACTAAATGGACAAAAAGCAAGAATCAAGCTAATGATTGCGCTAGAAACAACAAAAGATCAACAAGCTCTAGAAACAATTTTTGCAACGTAAACACTACAGAAAAACAGGGAGCATAAATTTGTCTCCCTGTTATCTTTTATTGCGGAGTGCCTCACATATTAACTGACCGTGAAATCGTCCATTCTCAATGAATATTTCGTTTGCATTATTTCCAGCTGCAATTACACCCGCAATAAAAATCCCTTCAATATTTGTCTCCATTGTATCTGGGTTGTGAGTCGGTCGACCAGTTTCAGCATTGATTGTTACACCCATATTTCTAAGAAATTTGTGATCTGGATGATAGCCCGTCATAGCAAAAACAAAATCATTCTTTATCCGCTTCTCTTCATCACCCACAACATATTTAACGGATGTTTCCCCAATCTCAAGAACATGTGCTTGAAACTCCATTTTTATTATTTCATTTTTTACAAGTGATTCAAATTCTGGCAAAATCCATGGTTTTACACTTTTAGAGTACTCAGCTCCCCTGTATAAAACAGTTACCCTTGCTCCTGCTTTAACTAATTCTAACGCGGCATCAACACTTGAGTTTTTACCACCAATAACGACGACATCTTTGTCAAAGTATGGATGTGCTTCCTTAAAATAGTGAAATACTTTGGGTAAATCTTCACCAGGTAAATTCATTAAATTTGGATGATCATAATATCCTGTTGCGATCACAACCTGTTTTGCTTCATACGTTTGTTTATTTGTCATAACTATAAATTTTTGATTTTCTTTTTTTTCAATTTTTTCAACTTTTTCAAAAGCATTGATTCTTAGTTGTTTTCTTTTTACAACTTCACGATAATAAGCCAAAGCTTGGTTACGAACAGGCTTACGATTTTCAGTAATAAAAGGTATATTTCCAATTTCTAGTTTTTCACTTGAGCTGAAAAACGTTTGATGTGTGGGATAATGATAGATTGCATTCACAATATTTCCTTTTTCAATAACAAGTGGTTTAGTACCAAGCTCTTCTAATTCAATGGCTGCAGATAATCCACAGGGACCTCCACCTACAATAATTATTTCTTCCTTTATCAATGAATTTCTCTCCCAACTTTAAAGATTAATGTTTTAAAAAAATTTCGATACCTTACCAAGAAAAATAAAAAAAGAGAATGACTAAGTCAGCCCTCCTACTCAGGTCAATCACTCTATTGTGAAGAGTAAAGAGTATGAGCGGCTAGACATAAAGTCACCCTCTTATATCATGTAAGATTTTTCTTAAATCCAGCCTCTAAACCTAGATGCTTCGGCCATCTTTCGTACACCAACCATATATGCTGCCAAACGCATGTCGACTCGTCTATTCTGACTCGTCTCGTATATGTTATTGAATGACTTAACCATTACTTGTTCAAGCTTCTCTTCGACTTCTTCTTCTGTCCAGTAATAGCCCTGATTATTTTGGACCCATTCAAAATAAGAAACCGTCACTCCACCAGCACTCGCCAAAACATCTGGTACTAGTAAAATACCTCGATCTGAAAGAATTTTTGTTGCTTCAAGTGTAGTTGGGCCATTCGCAGCTTCTACTACAATGCTAGCACGAATGTTCCCAGCATTTTCCTCAGTAATTTGATTTTCAATGGCAGCAGGTACAAGAATATCACAATCTAATTCAAGTAGTTCTTTGTTTGAAATTGTATCATTAAATAATTTCGTAACAGTACCAAAACTATCACGACGATCAAGTAAATAATCAATGTCTAGACCATTCGGATCGTGAAGACCACCATAAGCATCAGAAATACCTACAATTTTAGCTCCTGCATCATGCATAAATTTTGATAAGTAACTTCCAGCATTACCAAATCCCTGTACAACAACTCGAGCGCCTTCTAGTTCAATTCCCTTTTTCTTAGCGGCTTCACGAATACATATAGTTACACCTTTTGCTGTAGCCGATTCACGTCCATGTGAACCACCTAATACCAAGGGCTTACCTGTAATAAAACCAGGATTATTAAATTCATCAATTCGGCTGTATTCATCCATCATCCATGCCATGATTTGTGAATTAGTAAATACATCAGGCGCTGGAATATCCTTTGTTGGTCCAACAATTTGACTTATTGCTCGGACATATCCTCGGCTTAGTCGCTCTAACTCTCTAAATGACATATCCCTAGGATCACAAACTATTCCGCCTTTTCCGCCACCATATGGAAGGTCAACTATTCCACATTTTAAACTCATCCAAATGGATAATGCCTTAACCTCTTTTTCGGTTACATTTGGATGGAAGCGAATACCTCCCTTTGTAGGGCCAACGGCATCGTTATGTTGAGCACGGTATCCAGTAAATATTTTAACGGAACCATCATCCATTCGAACTGGAATTTTCACCGTCATTAATCTTATTGGTTCTTTTAATAATTCATATACTTCCTCTGGGTACCCAAGCTTATCAAGGGCATTATGTATCACCGTTTGTGTTGATTTCAACACGTCCAATTTATCATTTTGTGCATCGGTGTTTTTCTCGGCTACCATTAAAGTTAACCTCCTAGATCTAATCAGTAAATGAAAGAATGTCCACCTTTCATGACATAGTATACACTCTCAAGCCGCTTATGCAAAGAAGAAAAAAGATATTCTTTATAAATTCACAACAACTAATCTAACGTTATCTTTACTTGTCATTTTTAATTAATCCTAATTACATTAAAGACTTTCTTATCGTTTGTTATTTGAATTATTTCATACACCGAATAAGAAAAAGAGGTGACTTTAGCTAACAGCCTTTACAATGACCGTTTGCATAAACTCACCAATATCTTCATAACTTATAATAAAAAGTTATCTTTCTCTATTTTTTAACCAAAAGTGGTTGTAAATTTGCTCAACAGCATCATGTTGCATGATTGTTTTTCCATACTCCGTTAATCTATGGACCGTCAAAGTTGATGGACTTCCATACTCTGCTAAGATGGCTACTAAATCATCAATGTTCATAGGCTGGTCGTCACTTAATAACAAGTAATATCTTTCTTGGAAATAAACGACCATTCCATCCAAGATGTCTTGGTGATATAAATAATGTGATAACTGAATGATCGCTTCAAATGACTCAAACTCATAAATAACATCGAAGCTTTCATCCACCTTCACTTGCATCTCAATATAATCGTCTGAAAAGTCATCCTCTAAATCATCAGAATCATTGGAATTTGTAACGATAATAACCATCCCTTGAGCATGAAGTGAATACACCTCAACAGCGATTGGTCCATGCGCCTCAAAGCCCAGCTCAACACTAGCTTCAGTCATCATATCTCTAAATAATTGATGGACTTTTAATGAGTCTTTCCAGAGATCTTCCTTAGTTAAACCTCTATCATGCAAGTCATCTGTCGTTAAAAAAATTTTAATTTTATCATAGTTTAGTCGCTCTAGCCGCATCCCATACCCTCCTGCCGTGAGACCGCTCAATATACAATCATTGTATGATTTACATACGAGATGGTTCTAATATTTTTTTACAGTTTACACTCTTCAGCAGATTTAGACAAGAAATAACTATTGATTTTTCATACCTAATCTATCCCTTAGCCAAGATTCCCAGTGTTGTTTATCCTCCCCAAGTAAAAAGCTTGCATAAGGTTCAAGTATTTGCGGAGTTACCTTTGAAAAAGCTTTTCCTCCTAGTCCAATTTGAAGGCTATCATATTTTAAAGAAATCTCATCTACAAGTTCCAACGTTTTTTTTACATTTCTTACTAAAGTACAAGATAAAAACAAAAATTCCGGCTTAACTTCATTAAGAACAATATCAATATCTCCCTCAGCAATACTTGTTCCTAAATAAATAACTTCGAAACCTTTTCTTCTTAAATATAATGTAAAAATTAATAGCCCTAATTCATGTGATTCTTCCGGTCCACATACCCCAATAACTTTAGGTAACAAACCATCTACAGGTAATGTATGCAAAATCATCCCTATTCGCGAACGTAAAAAAGATGAAGCAAAGTGTTCATGTGCTGAAGTTATCTTTCCATTTTCCCATTTGTCCCCAATTTTAACTAACAAAGTACCTAATATCTCGATTACTACTTTGTCCACTGAATATAGGCTGAATGCCTTATTTAAAAGATCATGTGCTGTGCTTTCATCAAATTTTAAGAGTGCATAAAGTAATTCTTCCATTAAATCTTCTGAGTAATCAATCTGTTCTCCATCTGTTTTCAACTCAACTTGTTCGTTTATAGATGCCTGGTTCGTTTCAAGTAAGTTAACCGCTTGACTGATCGTAAAGCCCTTATCCACTTTTGTAATAAGCCACTTTAAAATTTTTATATGCTCCTCTGTATATAAACGGTGACCTGATTCATTCCTAATTGGTGCAATCATATTATATCTTCGTTCCCAGGCCCGTAATGTTCCAGCTTGAATTCCAAGCATTTTTGAAACTGCCTTTATATTATATTTGCCTTCATGATTCGACATGGTAAATCCCCCAATATGTACTTATATAGAAATTATATAAGATAGATCAACTTGTGTAAACTTTGTATAACAAATGAATAAACCATGCTTAATATCAGCATGGTTTTGTAAAGATGATTCGTATCCCATATTCTCTAAAGATTTGTGGATTATCACATCTGAATCATTCTATTTCGACGTTAGTACAAGATAATGTGCCTCAGCGGGTGCTCCTAATCTTAAAGGTAAAGAAGTTGTGCCATATCCATTGCTCACTAATAGAACAGCATTTTCAAGGTAATGCAGCTTTCCTTTTTCATATAAACCAAGACCCAAAAACCTTATTTGTCCACCATGAGTATG